>DATHOB010000209.1:0-3208 GCA_035485355.1 Opitutales bacterium
GGCGTCAATGGCGAGACCGGCAAAATGCACCCGCTTGTCGAGGGGAAATTCCGCCAATTGCGTCTTATCCAGCAGAAACCGGTTGTGGTAGGCGGTAATCCATTGCCCTTCACGCCACCACAGGTACGCCGCCAGCAACCCCGTCAATATTACCACAAACACAAGCAGCAGCAGGGAAACACCGAATAACTTGCCCGTGATGAACGACCAGCGCCGGACCGGCTTAGCCAGCATCGTCAGCGCTGTGCGGTTTTCGATTTCGCCGAAAAACAGCTGCGCCGTCGCCACGATGGCCAGTATCGAGCCAAACAGCATGATGCCGCCCAGTCCGAAATCGGCAATGAAGCGCAGTTCATTATCCCCGCTGAAATCAAACTGGCGGATAAACGACGCGCAACCAATCAGCGCCACAGACAGCAGCACCAGAAAATTGAAAAAGCGCTGCCGCACCGCCTCGAGAAACGTCAGCCGCGCGATTTGCCCTATTTGTCGGCAAGTGGTAATCATCGGGAGCCTTTCTGCGTCCGGTTGGCCGGGCCGACTTTTTCGAGAAATAATTGATCCAAAGTAACCCGCGCGGCATCCACCTGCCGCAAGTGCGCGCCATGCCGCGCCAGCACGGCCTCAATCTCCGTGCGCATTGCGGGCGTGAAATTTTCCACCGCCAAATTGCTCACGCCCTCGCGTTGCAGCAAATCACCCACTGCACCTTGGGCGACGAGCTTGCCCTGATTCAAAATCACCAGGTTGTCGCACACGTCCTCGACTTGCGCCAGCAAGTGCGAGCACAGCAGCACGGTTTTGCCCCGGCGCTTTAATTCCAAAATGATGGCTGTAATCGCCTCCGCGCCAATCGGGTCCACGCCCGCCGTCGGCTCGTCCAGGATGATTAGGCGCGGGTCATGCACAATTGCCTGCGCCAGGCCCACGCGCTGCAACATACCCTTCGAATAGGTGCCCACCCGCCGATCCGCCGCGCCCGTTAGCCCGACCAATTCGAGCACCTCCGCCACCCGCTGCGCGCGGTCGGATTTCGGCACGCCGCAAATTCCCGCATAGTAGTTCACCAATTCGCGTCCACTCAGGAATCGATAAAAATAGGGCGACTCCGGCAGGTAGCCCACCAACTGCCGCGCCTTAACTGAGTTGCTTGGCATCCCGTAAATCTCGCACTGGCCCTGCGTGGGCTCCAAGAGCCCGAGGATGACTTTCATTGTTGTGCTCTTGCCCGAGCCATTCGGCCCCAGTAACCCGAACACCTGGTTGTCCGCAACCTCGAACGACAAATCATCCACCGCGCGCAGCTTTATCCCCCGCAAACCCAGGCGGAAGTCCTTCGTCAAATGTTGGATGCGGATGGCGGGGGCGGACATGGAAAATAAAGTTGGAATCTTGAAGGTGGAAACCTGAATCTTACTTCGCCCTTTACCCAATGTGAAAATCCCGGAATTCGGGCGGTCCGGCCAGCGGCTCCGCCTTCGTTTCCTTGATGTGATGTATCAGTTGCGCCTGGATATCGCGCAGAAAATCACGCACCTCCGCCTCCGCGCCCTCGGCAATCAGATGTACCCGCCCGTCCGGCAAGTTACGCACGCGGCCGGTAACCTCGTAGCCCGCGGCAATCTGGCGCGTTGTATAGCGGAAGCCCACGCCTTGCACGCGACCAGAAAAATGTGCTTCGAGGCGAAATGCGTTGCTGGCCATGTTGGGGGAAGTAGTCGGCAAACCCCAATTTTTGCCTCAACCCGTCCCGCCGGACAATCCTAAAGCGCAGTTGCACCACCTCTTTCTTTGCCGGGCACACTGCGCCGCTTGGCAGTGCCATACACTCTGCTTCGACTCCTCTCCCCTAAAACCGGCCCGCCCCCGCCAAGTGACCGGTGCTGTAGGCTCATCCACCACGCTTCATCCCCGAAATCCACGGGTGGGCGGGATCTACCGCTTTCGGTCACACTGGCGGGAAGTAGGTTATCCTATAGCAGCCGCTCGCCGCACAAATCGCACAAAAATCTTTTAAAAATATTTCAGCCCCGTTTATTTCGTGAAGATTCGGACCTTCTTCGGCATGCTCCTTGCTTAAGGAGTATTGTAACCAGCCAGGGCCAATTCGCCGGTATTCGAATTCTTCCATTACATTATTTTTGGCGAGTCCCATCGCCGCAATATAAATAACCGCTATGATTTTCTTTTCCCAAAATAAAATGTCGCAGCGCGGCGCGCAAATGACGCCGCGCAAAAAATTCCAAATGACTGTTTTTGGCCCCATTTTTCCATACTCAAAAAAATTTTAGAAAAAAAGCAAAAACCCATTGCAATCCATCATGCTGCGCGGCATACTGCCGTGTCACCGCAAAATCAACCTCAACCCAAAAGCGATAACATTATGGCTAAAAAAGCTCCTGCCAAGAAAAAGGCCGTTAAGAAAAAGTCGCGCAAGTAGTTTCTACCTGCGCTGCCGAATCCGCCTTCGGGCGGATTCAAAATCAAAGGCCGTCGCAAGACGGTCCTTTTTTTTGCCTGCAAAATTGAGAGCAGTTAAGTCCGAAAAAATACTTAACAAAGTTTATTCCGGAAGCGGTGTCGTCGGTGCGGGTAAATCCGCCTTGAGTTTGTCGGCGGCCGCTTCCAATTCCGCCGCCAGCTTGCGCGCTTCCTCAGTAATTGTCGCCGGGTATCCGCTAAGGGCGAGCAGCCTGATGGCATTGCGGGACCGAACCGGCCCGGGGTGAATCAGATAATCGAAGCCATATTTGCCGTCCACCACGCGATCGCTGAAGTGGTGCATTGAATAAGTATCTGCCAGCATCCGCTGCAATTCGACATCGTGGGTCGTGGCAAATACAATATTCTCCTGCGCCAGGTGGCGCAGCACCGCCGCCGCAGTGGCGATGCGCTCAATGGTATTAGTTCCGCGAAAGATCTCATCAATCAGGAAAACATGGGGTGGGCCATTTTGCCCGCATTGGATGAAGTCCAATACCTGCTTGATTTCGGTGAAAAAATAACTTTCCCCGTCGCTGAGCCGGTCTTCGCGGCGAATGGACGATTTGACGATCGATCGGGGCAACACGGCGTTGCGGGCGAGGCAGAAACCCAGTGTCTGGGCGAGGATAAGGTTGATGCCCATTGCGCGGATGAACGCCGTCTTGCCCGCCATGTTTGGCCCCGTAATCAATGCGCTCCGCCCGTTGAGGCTGAACTCGTTTTC
>DATHOB010000210.1:0-3049 GCA_035485355.1 Opitutales bacterium
AGCAGGCACCAGAGGCTGATGTGCGTGTATTGTTCATCGGGCGTCAGCCGGGTGGGATGAATCGGAGCGCCCACGCTCACATAGCCGACCACCAGCATATCCTCGTCGTTCCAATGGCCCGGCCCGTTGAACGGCGCCCACTGGTCTTGTGCAAAGCCTATTTCCGCGATGCCATGGTGGTAGTCCGTCGCACGGCCCCACACATCGCCGATGTCGCCTGTGGTGCGCCAGGCATTGGCGAGGTTGGCCCAGTCCGCCGCATTGGCCATGGGCGCAGAGTTGGACAGGCTGAATACGATGTCGCGCCCGGTCTGTTGCAGCGCCGCACTCATTTCCTGCGTGGTTGGCACATCGTTCGGATTCCAGTCATATTTCAAATAATCAAAGCCCCAACCGGCAAACTGCTTCGCATCGGTGGTGTAAAAATGATATTTACCAATTTGCTCCACGCTGTTGCGGTTCGCCAGGCTCCCCTGCACCGCTTTGTCCCACACACCATTTTCATCGTTGCTCGAGCCACCGGCGAAGTTCGCGTAGGAGGTTATCCACGGCGTCGAATAGATGCCGGCCTTCAAGCCCAGCTGATGAATTTGCGCACACATGCCCGCCATATCGGGAAATTTATCGTTGGCCAGCAGGGCATGGTCGGGCCCGGTGCGCGCGCCCTGCCAGGTGTCGTCAACATTCACGTAGGTCCAGCCGTGGTCCGCCAAGCCGGAGGAAATCATCAACCGGGCCGATTGCAGAACTTTGTCTTGGTCCACCTGTCCCGCCCACGAATTCCAACTGTTCCAACCCATCGGCGGGGTGAGAGCAATTTGCGCGCCAATGATGATTTTGAAATTACGCGTCGCCCGCCCCAGCGCGTTTTCGGCGGTTAACACGACGTGATACTCACCCGCGTCGGTCACCGTGCCTAAAATTTGTCCGGTGTTTCGATCCAGTTTTAATCCCGGCGGGAGTCCCTCGGCGGTAAAAATCATCGGCCGGTCGCCACTGGTCGGAATCGAGTAAAGAAACGGATTGCCCGGGCGCTCGCCGTACACACTCGGCCCATTGATGCGCGGGGTGTGCGGCGCGGGGGGAGTAAGTATTTTACTGGTCAGGTCCGGAGTGGGATCCGGGACGCGCACCGCCGCGGCATAAATCATCGGGGCCAAACCAAATACGCCAAACACCCACGCCAGGCAAATTGAGCGGAATTTCATGGAGTTTAGCTGGGAGCGCCCGGGGGTTAAAATTACCCATTAATTAACGCATAACAAGCGCGTAATGTTTCCGGATTTTCACTTTGGGCTGAAATAAGCCTTCTGCACGAATCCGCGTTTCCAGCTTGGCGGGGTGGCGGCGGATGCCTTTACTGATGCCGGATGAACGTTACCCTATTTGGAGCCGGGGCCTGGGGCACCGCGCTGGCCCTGCACTGCGCCCGCGCGGGCCAGACTGTCACCCTCGTGCCCCGCCGTATGGAGCACGCGCTGGAGCTGGCGGCCTCTCGGGAGAACCGTGAGTATCTCCCCGGCTACCCACTGCCGCCCAGCCTGCAAATCGGGCTCGAAATCCGCCCTGCGCTCATGGAGGCCGATATCGTCCTCCTGGCCTGCCCACTGCGTGGCCTGCGCACCCTGGTCCAGTCCCTCAACGCGCAGATGGATGCCGCTTGGGCCAAACCCATGTTCATCGCCCTGTGCAAGGGAATGGAAAATGACACTTTCCAACTGCCTTGTGCAATAATCGCAGGCGAGATTCCCGGTGCCGAGACTGCTGTACTCTCCGGTCCCTCGCATGCCGCCGAAGTTGCCGCGGGTCAACCCACGGCGGTGGTGCTGGCCAGCCAGGCCGCGGAAGACCGTGCGCGCCGCGTGCAAGCCGTGCTCAGTAGCCCTACCTTGCGCGTCTATCGCTCACGCGATGTCATCGGTGTCGAAGCTGCCGCGGCGCTTAAGAACATCTATGCCATTGGCGCGGGTTTGTGCGATGGGCTCGGCCTGGGTGACAATGCCAAAGCCGCTTATTTGACCCGGGCCTTGCATGAAATGACGCTCTTGGGTGTCCGCCTGGGCGGCCAGACGGCGACTTTTTACGGCTTGGGTGGGTTTGGCGATTTCGTCGCTACTTGCAATGGCCGCTGGAGCCGCAACCGCACCTTTGGCGAGGACATTGCCCGCGGCCAGCCTCCGGAAAGCCTGCTGTGTGGCCGCCATACGGTTGTCGAAGGCTATGCCGCCACCGCCGCCTTCGCCGCTCTTTGTGCTCGGGAGAAGATTGACGCCCCCATCCTGGCGGAAATCCATGCGCTTCTGTATGCGGGCCGCAACCCCCGCGATACGATTCAGCGTCTCATGGGGCGGGAGTTGAAGGTGGAAGATTGAACGTTAACCTATAAAAAAACGTAAAATACCCCGTTCCAAACGGCAATAGGTGTCATATTGGTGTGTCTTTTGCGTTTTATGTGGTAAGTTTGTTCATGGATAAAATTCCCCGCATTCCCCTGACTGACGCCGAAGTCAATGCCGCTCTCTCCGGGTTGTTTGGCTGGGCCTTCACCGGCCATAAACTGGTTAAGTCCTTCCAGTTCAAAAACTTTCGCGAATCGCTGACCTTTATTGTCCGCATCGGTCTCGAAGCTGAGGGCCTCGACCACCATCCGGAAATCAAAAACGTTTACAACAAAGTTGATCTAAGCCTGAACACCCACGACGCTGGCGGGCGCGTCACCGGCATGGATCTCGAACTTGCCCGTCGGATCGAGAAAGCCACCTCAACTCGCGGTTGAAGCACGTTCATAAATCATACGTCGCCATTGTGCCATCTGGCGCGACGATTGCGACTTCCGTGGTGTCGATATGAATGTTGATCCCGGTATAATCTTCGCCAACTACGGGGGTTAGGCTGCGAATATAATCATCCGTGGTTGTGCCGACGACGTCGTTATAGCTGGCCTGCGTCAGGCCCTTGTCCATCATGTAGGTTTGGGCGGCGCTGGCGATTAACCGCAGGTTATTGGTGATCGCTTTTTTGGGCGTAGGCGGGCTGGTGTGGGCGGAAT
>DATHOB010000211.1:0-2713 GCA_035485355.1 Opitutales bacterium
CCCGCCACGGCCACCGCCGCCGAGGTGGACAAATTGAATCCCGACGCCATTTTTCTCTCCAACGGCCCGGGCGACCCCGCTGCGCTCACTTACGCGCACAACACGGTCAACGACCTGATGCCGCGCTATCCCATCTTCGGCATTTGCCTCGGCCACCAAATCATCACCCACGCCCTCGGTGCGCACACCTTCAAGTTGAAGTTCGGCCACCGCGGCGGCAACCAGCCGGTCAAAAATCTCGAAACCGGCAAAGTCTCCATCACCGCGCAAAACCACGGCTTTGCCTCGCGGCCGGAGGAAATCGCCAAAGTCGGCGCGATTGTCACCGAGGTGAATTTGAACGACCAGACGGTCGAAGGCCTGCGCCACCAGAAGCTGCCGGTGTTCTCCGTGCAATACCACCCCGAGGCCGCGCCCGGCCCCAACGACGCCGACCCGCTCTTCGAGGATTTTTACAAAATGGTGCAACAACAGCGAGGTTGAGATGCGAGCCATCCGCGCAGTTTTGGCGCTGATTTTTTTTGCCGGAGTCGCCCACGCCGCCTCGGCGATTTACGATTCTCCCGCGGGCGGTTTCGCCTTCACGCCGCCGGCTGGTTGGGCCATCAAGTCGGAGAAGGGTGAGGTATTTCCCACGCTGTATGGCCCGGCGGATGATTTGAGCGCGCCGTATGTGGTCATCCAAGCCATCCACGACCCGCGCGATCTCTTCGACCTGGGGGATGCGACGATAAAGGCCATGCTCAAAGACCCGCATTACACGAAAAACGGCACGGATGGCTTTGCCACCGCCGACAAACAATTCGGCATGAAGTGTGTTTTGTCTGTAACTGTGCCACAAACAGCAGTGGCGCCTTCACCCGCTTCAACCACCGCGGCGGCCAACCGCACCGCGATTATTCAACTCCCACCACCCACCATCTACCGCCAAGTCTATTACTTTGTGCCTGGCCCGGCGGGAACGATCTACGCCTTTCTCGCCACCGTGCCCGATGCCGGCTGGAAAAAATACGAACCCCTGCTCGACGTGATGATGCAAAGCTACCACCTGCGGCCGGTGGTTGCTGAGGCGGCAAAAGCCATGTCGGCTTCCTCCACGGCCACCGCACCTGCGCGTTAAAATCAACTCAAGGTTGTTTTAGGGTTAGTGCAGGCGCTTTGGGTAAATACTCCGTTGTCGCCACTTTTTCGAGCGGCACTTCGCCGGGCTTCAGCGCGCCGAGGCCTTCCATGATTTTCAATTCGCCCTGGATTTTCGCCAGGTTCAGCGTGCCGTAGTCTTCGCCTTGTGCGGCATCGCCTTTGCCGAGATTGAATTTGATGATTTGGTCGCGCTCGTATTTGAAAAAATCGTCGTCGGCCTTGGGATTGTTCTTTTTGATCAAGTCATTCCCGGCGGTCGGGTCGCCTTCGAGATACTCCTTCCACCCACGGTCGAACGCGCGCACAAACGCCCGCAATTGTTCCGGGTGCTCGGCGGCAAACTTGGTGTTGGCGAAGAGCGTCACCTCCGGCTCGTAGCCGGCATCCCACAGCGGCAGCCACTTCACATGCGCGCCGGATTTTTCGAGAAAATACGGCTCGGCGATGAAAAAACCCTCCTGGATGAAATTCGGATCCGCCAAAAAATGCCCGGAATCGAAATCCTGCGGCACGACGGTGAAATTAATGCCGTATTTTTTCTTCAAATAAGGAATATAGACCGCCTCGGGCCGCGCCATGATACTCTTGCCGTCCAATTGCGCGAAAGAGGTGATGGGGTTCTCCGCATGCATCATCAGGCCCGTCGGCATGCGGTGGAAAATTGACGCGATGTTGATCACCGGCAACCCGCCCTCGACCGCCTGAATGACCTGCGTGGTCGCCGATTGTCCGATTTCCGCCTGCCCGGTGGCGACAAATTGCGTCACGAGCACATTGCTACCACCGGGGAGCAAGGTTACATCCAGCCCTTCATCCTTAAAATACCCCTTCGCCAGTGCTTGATAAAGGCCGCCGTGCTCCGGCTCGGGAAACCAATCCAACTGCACGCGGATAGGGAAAAGTTTTGCGTTTGAACCGTCACTCGGGGCGGATGCGTCCGTGCTGTTCTTCGCGCAGCCGCAAAAAACTGTGAGAGTGCCGAGTAGTGCGAACCACGAGAGAAAACGGGAGCGATTGATGTGGGGCATGGGCCGTTAGTTTGGTGCATTTTCCCCGTCGGAGGCAAGCCGTGCATTTTCGTGCTGATTTTCGCGCGCGGCGCGCTATGCTCGGCCCATGTTCCGCAACACTGACGACGTTCGCATCGAGGGGCAGCGCCCGCTCATCCCGCCCGCCATCCTCGTCGAGGAATCGCCGCTTTCCGAGCGCGCCGCGCAATTGGTCACCGAGTCGCGCCAGCAAATCGGCCGCATCCTCCACGGGCAGGACGACCGGGTGCTCGCCGTCGTGGGCCCGTGCTCCATCCATGATCCCGTCGCCGCGCTGGACTATGCCGCCAAGCTCAAAGCCGTCGCCGCGCGCGTGGCGGATGATGTATTTGTCGTCATGCGCGTGTATTTTGAAAAGCCGCGCACGGTGGTCGGCTGGAAAGGTCTGATCAACGACCCGTTCCTCGACGGCAGCTTCCAAATCAACAAGGGGCTGCGCCGCGCGCGCGAATTGCTGCTCAACCTCGCCGATCTCGGCCTGCCCAGCGGCACGGAGTTCCTCGACACCATCATCCCGCAAT
>DATHOB010000212.1:0-4035 GCA_035485355.1 Opitutales bacterium
CTGGCAACACATGGCCGACACCTACGCCGAGTTCGGTATGTTACCGCGCGACTTTACCTACGATGGTTTTCTCTACGACCCCAACCCCAAGCCAAATTACGCCCCGTTGTACTGGACGCTGGCCATAGTCTCCGGCATTGCGGTGGCGGCGCTGGTTTGGATTCTCCCGCTTTACCGCTTGAATCTTCGCCTGCGCGAAAATCTGGCCCGCGAACACGCCTTGCTGCTGGAATTACGCACGGCCAAAGACGCCGCCGAAGCCGCGGATGCCGCCAAAAGTCGCTATCTGGCGGTCATCACCCACGAAGTACGCACGCCCTTGAGTGGACTGATCAGTATTGCCGAGCTGTTGCAAGATGAGCGGCATGAGACGGAACGCTCGCAAATGCTCAGCATCATGCGCAGCACGGGCGAGGAGATGCTCAAGCTGATCAACGACGTTTTGGAATTTTCCAAAATTGAGGCTGGTCGCCTGCACCTCGACCAAAACCTGATGGAAGTGGCCCCATTGCTGGAAGACCTCCACCGCCTGTTTTCCGCTTCCGCGAAGGAAAAATCCGTGGAGTTCAAAGTGCAGGTCGCGCCCGAAACTCCGCTCATCATCATCACCGATGTCCGCCGCCTGCGGCAAATCTTGGGCAACCTGCTTTCCAACGCGCTCAAATTCACGGAAAAAGGCCGGGTGACTTTGGGGGTTAGCACCCGGCCCGACCCGGCCGACGGAGTGGGAGAGAAAAATTGGCGTTGGCGCTTTGCGGTGCGCGACACGGGCATCGGCATTTCTCCCGAGCAGGCGGCCGCGCTATTCAGCCCCTACACTCAGGCTCACCCCGGCATTGAGCAACGCTTTGGCGGCACTGGCTTGGGCCTCGCCATTTCCCACCAACTCGCCCGTCTGCTGGGTGGGGAATTGAGTCTTGAGCACAGCACCCCTGGCGAGGGCTCGACATTTGTTTTGGAGATCGTCACCCCGGATGCAGAGACAGCGAAGAACATGGAGTAGGTCGACGGCAAGATTTGCTGTTCGTTTTAAAGTTGAGCGGGTTCTTATAATGAGTCGATCAAGACTCGGCCATGGGCAAATTTGCATTGCCTTTCTCACTGCCCGTTATAATTCCCGGCTGCATTATAATGGTCGATTTCTTTTAATTTGCCATAATGTGGAATGACGGTGTAAATCGCCGTTCCGCGCTCAACCCCATTCTTCCCATGCCTCCGCAAATCTCCTTATTCCTCGCCTCCTATTGGTGGGTCATCGCCCTCTTTGTCATCATCATCGGCTACCGGTTCTTTCTGCGGATTTTCGGCGTGGTCATCGTGCCGCAAGATAGCATCGGCATCGTGAATAAAAAGTTCGTCATTTTCGGCACCAATCGCACGCTGCCCGACGGCGCGATCATCGCGCTCAAGGGCGAAGCTGGCTTCCAGGCCGACACGCTCGCCCCCGGCCTCCACTTCCTCCTCTGGCCGTGGCAGTATGAGGTCATTCGCCAGAAATTTATCAGCATCAACGAGGGCGAAATCGGCATTGTGGACGCCCGCGACGGCCGACCGCTGACGGGGGGCAAAGTGCTCGCCAAGCGCGTGGACTGCGATTCCTTCCAAAACGCCCGGACCTTTATTAGCAATGGCGGCGACCGTGGCCCGCAAATCGCCATCATTCCGCCCGGCACCTACCGCATTAACACCGCCTTGTTTATCGTCACCACGGAGAAAGTGCTCGAAATCCCCGACAATATGGTCGGCATCGTGACCACCAAGGAAGGCATGCCGCTGCGCACGGGAGAAATCGCGGGCAAGGAAATTACCGGGCATAATTCTTATCAAGACGGCCAGACGTTTATCGACAACGGCGGCTTCAAAGGCCTGCAAGAACAGGTGATGCTCGCGGGGCGTTATTTCCTCAATCCGCGTTTTGCCACGGTGGAAATCCGCAACATGACCGAAGTGCCCATTGCCTACGCTGGCGTAGTCATCGCTTATGTTGGCGAAGAAGGGGTGGACGTCACCGGCGACACTTTCAAACACGGCAATCTCGTCAAAAAAGGCAAAAAAGGCGTGTGGGTCGAGCCGCTGGATCCCGGCAAATATCCGATTAATCCCTACACCCACAAGGTCGAGAACGTGCCGACGGCAAACGTCGTCCTCAACTGGGCCACGGGCAAATCCGAAGCGCATAAACTCGACGCGAATCTCTCGACCATCACCGTGCGCTCGTCGGACGGCTTCAAGTTCAACCTCGACGTCAGCCAGATCATTCACATTCCCCGCACGGACGCTCCGCGCGTCATCGCCCGCTTCGGCAGCATGGTCAATCTCGTCACCCAAGTGCTCGAGCCGACGATCGGCAATTATTTTCGCAATGCCGCCCAAGGCTCCGACGTGATCGACTTCCTGCGCACGCGCGCCGAGCGCCAGGCCGACGCCAAGGCCCGCATTTCCTCCGCGCTCGACGAATACAACGTGGGCGCGGTGGACACCCTCATCGGCGACATTACCCCGCCCGAGGAGTTGATGAAGCCGCTGACTGACCGCAAAATCGCCGAGCAGGAAAAAGTCACTTACGAAACGCAGCGCCTCGCCGAACAGACGCGCAAGGAACTCCAACAAGCCCGGGCGCTCGCCGACACGCAAGCCAAGGTCGTGGACGCCGAGCGGCGCGTGACCATCGCCGATTTCGACGCCCAGTCCACCGTCAAGCAGGCGGAAGGCGCGGCTAAGTCCCGCATCATCAACGCCCAAGGTGACGCTTCCGCAAAAACCACCAATGCCGACGCCGACGCCAAAGTTTTGCAAATGGTCGGCGCCGCGGAAGCGAGCAAAACCAAAATGGTCGGCACTGCGGAAGCGGATGTCATCAAACTCAAAATTGATTCCATGCAATCCGCCAATTACGCGGGGATTGAAATCGCCAAGGCCCTCGCCAGCAGCGGCACCAAGCTGGTGCCCGACATCGTCGCCACCGGTGGCGGCGGCGGCGGGATGACGGGCAATGGCTCGCTCGTCGAAGTGCTGCTCGCCAGCATCATCCGCGATCAACTGAAGCAAAAGAAAAATGATGAGGTTCCAACTGGCGACGCGGATGATAAGGGTGATAAGTAAGCCAATCGCACCTTGCAGGTGAGATTGCCCTTACTGCCTGACCCATGCCCGGTTGAAGGCGCTGACGAGCGCGTATAGCCCCGCCTGCTCTATGTTCGTGTCGATGCCACAGCCCCAGAACTTCACGTGGTCGCTTTCGCGCTCGATGAGCACATAGGCGGCGGAGTCCGTCGCCGAACCGACGCCGATGGCGTGCGAACGGTAGTCGAGCACGCGGAAGTTTTTCCAGCCTTGGCTATTGAGTGCCTGGACAAAGGCGTTGATTGGTCCGTTACCCGAGCCGCGGATCTCGCGCTCCACGCCATCCCAGCCCACGCGCGCAACGAGGTTGAACTGGTGCTTGCTCGCCGGGTCAGCCTGGACGCTGTAGTCCAGCACGCTTAATGGCTTCGTCGCGCCCAGATACTTCTCGTCGAACAGGCTCTTGATTTCCGCCGGAGTCAATTCCCGCGCCAGCTTGTCGGCAGCGATATTGACCGCCGTGCCAATTTCCGGATGCATCAACTTCGGCAAATCGAGGCCGAACTCCGTTTGCAACACATAGGCCACGCCGCCTTTGCCACTTTGCGAATTGATGCGGATAATCGCTTCGTAGGTGCGGCCGATGTCCTGCGGGTCTATCGGCAGGTAGGGGACTTCCCAATGGTCGAACGGCTTGGCCTGCGCGGTGCGGCGGCGATCCATGCCTTTCTTAATGGCATCCTGGTGCGAGCCGGAAAACGCGGTGAAGACCAAGTCGCCCGCGTATTGCCAGCGCGGCGGCACTTCCATGCGCGTGAGGATCTCGTAGGCCGCACGCACGGATTGCAAATCGGAAAAGTCCAGGCCGGGGTCGATGCCCTGCGTGTAGAGGTTCAACGCCACCGTCACGATGTCGAGATTGCCCGTGCGCTCGCCATTGCCGAAGAGCGTGCCCTCGACCCGATCGGCGCC
>DATHOB010000213.1:0-12446 GCA_035485355.1 Opitutales bacterium
ATCGCGGTTGAAACGGGATTCACGCACGAAATGACCGCGAGAGTGCTGGATTACAGCCTGGATGGAGCGTTCGTGACAGGGCCGGTAGACCATCAGAAACTGAACTCGGTCCCGGCATTCATCGAAGAAGTGGTTGTCGTGACCCCCGCGGCATATCGGACTGTGGAAGAGTATTTGGCCAAGGGACCGGTCACCAACGTGATGGTCTTTAAAGTTGGTTGCTTTTACCGGCGCATGCTGGAAGGATATTTGTCAAAGGAAGGGTTTGATCAGTTGAACGAGATGGAGATTGGAACGATCGAGGGCATCATCGGCTGCGTTAGCGCAGGCCTGGGGATAACGATGCTTCCCCGGTCGGTCGTTGAGCGCACCTCGCGGCGGAATCAAGTGAGAATTCATATACTGCCCAAAAACGCGGGTCGGGTTGAAACCCTTTTCATCACGCATAAAGGGCAAGTGAGTTCGAACGCAATGGAGAGACTACTCGAGGTCATCGCCAGGCAACGCCGCAGCGATGTCAATAACGGCGTCAAAGCTCTCAAATCCTAAAATTAGCACTTCTGAACGCCTTTCCGTGTAGTGTTTGCGACTCATAAGCAGTTCACTTAGAAGGTATCGCGGTTGAACCCGGGCCGGACGCCCTACATTGTTGCAAATTAGTCCTCATTGCGAAACCGAGGAAAGCCCGAACGGCGTCGCTCCCGCTGTCCGAAAGCGAGATTTTCTCTGTGCCGCACGGCTATCTGAGTTAAGCGCGGGTGGGAATCGGGTGTGATTAAAAGTGGGTGAGAACAAGTGGAGATTGTTGTCGAATAAAATGTACAAATTTAGCCATTTCCCTAAATAGAGTGGGGATGAAGAAGCAAAAAAGCCGTCGTCAAGAATTAAGTCCGCAGGAAACTCAACTCCTCGAGCAACTCCGCCAGCATCCCGAGATGATGGCGCGGGTGCAGAGCATTCTGAAAATTGCCCGCAACGCGGAGGGGCCGTTGAAGACCGCCGATGAGGTGGAGGAACTACTCATCCAGGAGATGCGCCAGTTGGGCCGCACCACGCTCCAACATTGGGCCACCCAGGCCGAAGAGCGTGTGAGCACGGAACTCCAGAGCCAAGACCCCACCGTGCGGAGCCGTAAAAAAAAACGCTGAAATGGTGGTGTGTCTTTGGGCAGGTGGAAGTGCGCGAGCGCATCTGGTGCAGCCCCACCCAAAGTTACCTGCGCCCTTTGCCGCCACGCTTGGGCGTCCGGCCGCGGGGCAGGTCTCGACGATTGCAACGGGTGCTGACGGACTTTGGTTGCGAGCAGGCCTTTGGCCGGGCGGCGCAAAGTGTGCGGGAGCACTACGGCTTTGAGCTTGGGGCCAGCGCGGTGCGCAGCGCGACCTTGCACCACGCCCAAAGGGCGCGGGCCAGGCTGGAGCAAGAGTATCGGCAGCCCTTTCGCATCCTGCCGGCGGTGGGGGCCGCGCATGTGATCGCCGAAGTGGACGGCACGATGATCTGCACCGTCCAACCGGGACCGCGCCAGGGACCGCGCCCGCGTCAGTGGAAGGAAATGAGATTGGCGGCGGCGCAAGCCAAGGACAGCGCCACCACCACCTATGCGGCCACCTTCGGGACGGTGGCCCAAACCGGACAGTGCTGGGGGCACTGTGCGCGGCAGGCGGGCTGGGGTTTGAACACCCGCATTCACGCGGTGGGGGACGGAGCCGATTGGATCCGGCGTCAGTGCCAGGAAGTCTTCCAGCAGGCCGGAAACTTTCTCTGCGACTTTTATCATGTCAGCGCCTATCTGGGAGCCGCCGCCCCAAGTTGCCGGCCCAGCCAACCGGATCGCTGGCGCAGGACTCAGCAAAAGAGACTGCGGGCGGGGGCGGCGCACAAAGTGATCCAGGCGCTGGAACCCCAACTGGAACCCGCCGCCACGATCGACCTGGAAGCGCCCGTGCGCAATGGCTATCGCTACTTGAACAATCGACTGGATTGCCTGGATTATCCCCGTGCGCTGGCACTGGGCCTGCCGATTGGCTCAGGCATGATCGAAAGCGGCCACCGTCATGTGCTGCAGGCACGACTGAAGAAAGCGGGCGCCGCCTGGTTGCCCGAACACGCCGACCAGATTGCCCACCTGCGAGTCCTCCGAGCCAACGGCCAATGGACTTCCTTGTGGAACTAATCATCACCCACTTTCAACCACACCCGTGGGAATCCGACGCGACCAACACGGATAAGGATGTTGACACTCAGACACAGCCAAACGTGCAGGGCGTTCAAGCTCATTGCTCTGTGTGAGACTTTATGCGTCTGTGCGGCCCGGCGCGTTCCAAGAGCGCGTGGCCGTGATTTCTTCTCTGAACATAGCTAAACGTGTTATGCCATAGCGTTATGCCAAGCGATTTGAGAAGTCTCGAATAATTCAAAAACAGTTTAATATAAACACTTTACATAAACTGGTGCCGGAGGCGGGACTCGGACTGGCTGGAGCGCTCTCCGCTATTTCCAATGCCCAACCGCAATGTCTTCGCCACCAGAGGCATGCAGCCTCAAAGCTATCGAACTTCCCTAAACTCAGGCATTTCCGCCGTTTTGTCAAGCCCCGTTATTACAGCCCCGTTATTACGCACCAATAAACCATCAATTACTCAGCAAATACTCCGTAAATACTCGTTCACTGGCACTTTCACTGGCACTTTTTTGACCCCAAAGCACGTGGACAAACCTCTCGCATTTAGGCGGTTGTGGAGCTTCGATACTGGCCCAATCGGTCATTTTTGGCCGCCAATTATTTCCAAGGTCGTGAAAGGGGTTGTGAAAGCTGTCTATATTTGACAGCATGAGAATCGATGGCTCAAATCCCTTTCTTCCATCGGCAATGAATGGATAGGGTGAAGGGGATCGAACCCACCACCTATTTTCCGCGCCTGCATAACCTTGCCACGCTGTGCCAATTACCTGTTGGCATGTCGAACGTTCGCCAGTTACCCGACGTGACCTTACAGAATTTGAAAGCCGGCCAGATCACGCCCACGTTCCGCCACCCGTGAGGGCGGCCACCAACCCGTTCATCAGCCAGCACCGCCGTATGAATGTGACCGCCCAACAAACAGAATTTCTCAGTTGGAAAGTCGTTCCGGCCCGGCTCGATGCAACCCAGACGGCGTGGTTTCTCGGCTTTGAACCGCACCAGATTCCATGGCTGGTTTCGGCAGGTTTGCTCAAACCACTCGGCCATCCTGCCCGCAACAGCACGAAGTTTTTCGCCACCGAAACTCTGGAACAATTCCGCCGCGACGAGAAATGGCTTGCCCGCGCCAGCGATGCCATTGCCAGCTATTGGCGAGAGCGTAACGCCCACAAAACAGCCACCGAATTCTTCACCACGAAGCTCGGCTTCGCCGTCGACTTTATCTATGGTGATCCGCCCTTCTACGGACAGGTGAGCCGCGACAACGTCAAGCTCGCGCTGCGTTACATGGACGAGTCTTTTTTTGCCGAAGACATCCGTCAACGGGAGGGCTTGCTCTCCGCCTCCATCACGGTGGCCAGCGCGGACGAAATCAAGCGACTCTTTCTTGCCTACCAAAGCGCAGGAACGCCTTTCGCTCAGTCCCTGAGGACTGAACCGTGGCAAGCCAAAACCTTTATCGTGAAAGACCCTGACGGCAACCTCATTCTATTTGCCGGGCCTGCAAATTGAGTATCAGAAATCTTTGTGAGCAGCTAAACTGGAAGACTGACTATTGCGGAGCACGCAAACGGTAAAATTTCAGGCTGCCTAAACCACCGGTGTTCGTACCTGTATCGGAAAAGTTAAAACTGCCATTGGTCGAGGTTATAAGATTGGTGAACGTGGCCCAACCGGAGAGCGGATCGGTGGAATAATCCACTTGGTAGGCAATGTTTGTTGGCCCGGTCCAGGCAAAGCTGAACTTTCTTTTCAACTTGACTAAGGAGGTGGGATCAATGACCGGCATAATCGCGAAGGACGAACGCATTTTCACGACCGTGTAAGGGTTCCAGGTAGCCATCAAATAATAGATGTTCAAGGTGCTGTTAGAAATGGAGGTGAACGGTTCAATTAGATCAGGGCAATAAGCCCCGCCGTCCGTGTTGGTGGGATTGTTCGCGGAGGGATTAATGGTCGGCCCGACCAGCCCAGGCGGGTTATATTTATTATCGTGGATAAACACACCGGCGGCGCCATCGCGGGCGGAATTGAAAATAAGCTGGGGCGTGCTCCAGGGTCCCCACGGTTGGGACGCGGAAGAACAATAGATGCCGCCGGTTTCGGGCAAGGTGGTATTTCGGCCGCCGTCGTAAGTCATCAACCAGAGGCCGAGGTTGGTCGAATAAATGACCGACACGTTGCCCACCGATGGCGTGTCGTTGGGCCACGGCGGTCCGTTGGTGGGATTGTCCTGCACGACAGGCACGGCGTTGGTTTCCACGGCGCCCCAGGTTGCTTCGCCGTTGGTGAGACCCGTGAAATAGACCGTTCCCGCACCGCTCAAAAATGAATTGATGGGAACCATCGCCAGATAAATATCGCTATTCCGGTATTCGCCTTCGCCGAACATCAGCACATTGGTGCCAAAGAAGTGAAGCGAGTTGTAAACAAAATGGCCCCCGTTGGTCCGGACAGAAATGGTGCGGTTGGTTTGAAAAGTCAGGTTGGATTGATCGAATGTGACGAGCACGGAATAATCTCTACTGTGTTTGTCCGGGAACTCAGCGTTTGTGGGCCCAGCTCCGGTGTTGCAGATCAGGTAATTCACATTGGAAATGCAAATGCCTGCGTTGGGCGTGTCATCGCCGGCCATGCTGATTCCGTCCGGGGCAATGAACACATTATCACCAGCGCTATTGGTGAAAAAATTGAACAGCAGCCCTTGTTCTCCATTGGTGGTTACACTCCAGGCCACGGGATCAGCGGCGTTGTAATTGACCTTGACCCCGATGGTATCGCCAAAAATAAAAATCCGATTGGTTCCGTTCATGAAGTTGGCGCTGACATCCGTACCTTCGATATTAAAGCGCGTTATGGTCTGACTGGTGACCTTCGAGCCATTGGCCCAATCCACGTCACCAATGACCTGCTCCAATTTGGTCGTAGAATTGGTGATCCAGGTCAGCACCGGTGCCGGCTGCGCCCGCACCGTTTGGTCCATGGCCAAAAAGGTTACCAAATATAACCAAGCGAATGGGATTCGGAAAACAACCACTGCGTAATCTACGTTGTCAGGCCCATTCAGGCGAGGCCGAAGATTCCAGAGGAAGGCAAATTAAATCGTGAAACAAACTCCTGGCCTTGGAAATCTCCAACACCACGCCACTGCCCGCAAAAATTTACGCGAACGAAGGACTGGCCAAGTGCTATTCTTCCGGGCTGCGAAAGTTTGCGAGGTTTCCTACGCTGACCGTTGTGGGAAGTATCAAAAGCACCAGGGGATTACGACCCCGCTCTAGTGAGGCGACGTCCGGCTCCGTTGTAGCTTTGATTGCAGGCACTGCGAGTTCAAAATGCTCAGGATTTCATTTAATCGAAATCGAGTGGTCATCCAGAGAGGTCGCTTCTTTCCGGGATGGCTTTCCCGTCCCAGAGCCAGTAAACAAAGAACCCAATCAGTAGAATGATGACCCCGCCGCCGGCGTTTTTGGGGGATGTCCAAATGGAGTTGATCGAGACCGCCCAGCAAACAAAGACGAAAGTGGCCGTTGTGACGGGATGCCCGGGCACACGGAAAACCGGAGAATTGCCCGGGTCTGCCGGTGTGCTCTTCTCTCTGGACCGGAAAATGAAAAGAGACGCTGCAGTCAATCCATAGAAGATGACATCGATCGAAACGACGTAATCGAGGATTTGTCCGTAATCTACCCAGAGTGCAATGCAAGCAGCCAGGGCGCTTTGGAGCACGATGGCCACAACCGGCGCTTTGGTCCGCCTATCCAAACGCCCCACCGCCTTGAAAAACACGCCATCGCGCGCCATCGCGTAATAGACTCGCGGCGCAGTGAGAACGCTTTGACTGAGAAAACCGGCGGTGGACACGGCGATTCCGAGGGCAATGAGTTTGGCGCCGGTGGCACCCATGGCCAGGCGCATGACTTCAGACGCAGGGGTTTTGGTGGCGGCCAGGCCGTCAATTCCAAGCGCTCGAATGCAGATGAACGTGACCCCGAGGTAAAGCGCGATCACCCCCAAGACTCCGATCACCAATCCATGCGGCAGATCGCGACGGGGATGTCGCATTTCCCCGGTTAGGAAACTTGCGGTCTGCCAGCCTCCGTAAGCGAAAATCACGGGCACCATGGCGGCTGTCATTCCGCTCCATCCACCGCTGCGCCTCGCAGCCGCAACCACTGGCGCTGATCCGGTCGGCGAAACCATTAAGCCAACTCCGATCAAGCCGGCAATTGCGGCGATCTTGATCAGCATCAGGGCATTTTGAACGTTGCTGCCAGCCCGCACTCCGAAGCAATTGATCGCGGTCAGCACGGCGAGCGTGGTGATGGCAATGACCTGGGAGGAAAGCCCGATCCCGGTGAGTTCCCGAAGATAATCGGCGAAAATGATGGCCACGGCGGCCATCCCTCCGGTTTGGATCACAAGCAGCAGGACCCAGCCGTAAAGAAAAGCGACGATCGGATGATAAGCGTCGCGTAAATAGGCATATTGTCCGCCCACCCTTGGTCGCAACACAGCCAGTTCGGCATAGATGAAGGCGCCAATCAGGGCCAGGGCGCCTCCAATGATCCACGCTCCCAGCGCCATGGCGGGCGTAGGCACCAGTCGCGCGACGACGGCGGGATTCTTGAATATGCCCGCCCCGATAATGCCTCCCATGACAATGAGGGTTGCGTCGAAAGGCCCCAGTTTATGGGCCAAACCGTTCTCCGCTGGAGCCAGTGGGAAAGGCTCGGCGCTCATGCCGGAATTATCCGCCCGACGTCGTTCATTCAAGTATCATTCTAGTGCCACCCATTATTTACGCAAAAGCATTGTTTTCGCTGCTCAGGCAGCAGATGCGAGACCCATGAAAAAGGGGTCACACACAAGCCTGGCCCATGCACATCCATGTTCGCCATTGGAGTCTTCAGATCGTACGCTTCCTGGCAATCGAGCGTTTCAAAGTTCATGGCCTTTCAGGGCTGACGATAGACTTCGTTGGCGGGGTCGATGTCCAAGCCGACGACCGTCATACCCGAGGGTGCGAATTGCAGGCACAGGAGATCTTTGGGTGTTCGTTTTTCGATTTGACTGAGAATTTAATTTTCAAATCTGAATGAAAAAGCCCGTTTTACCTTCCATGCTGCAAAAAACCCAAATTTGCTTGCACTTTGCTTGCACTCTTTTTGCGAGTCGTTGATTACCAAAGGAGCGGGTGAAGCGAATCGAACCCTCGATACAGTACATTTTTAAGTAATTGATAATTAACTATTTATACACGTCGCTCGCATGAATGATTTCGCTCGTTGAGCGTTTTATTATTGAAACGGATGAGCGATTGATCCAGAAATCAATTGCGGCTGCGTCAAATCATCCCGAATTTGCACGGGTGGAATTTTGGCTGATTGAAAACGAGGACATTTCGCGTTGCGAACAAATTTCGCAGCGCACTGATCAATCGCGCTGTTTGCATTTGGTTGCGGCCGCTGAAAACACCAAGCTTGGTGGCGCGCGCGAGTCTTCGCGTTTTTACGACTCCGAGGAAAGGGTCCCGCTCGGTGTTGGCTTTGCGGGAAAGATTGCCCAGACGGGCCAGATGGTCGTTTTGGACAATCTAACTCGCGCTCAATATGAATTTCCCGGTTTGGATTTGGCGCGGTTGGGGAAACTTCGTGGGTGTGCGGGAGCGCCTATTTCGTTTCGAGACGAAATCTTAGGCGTGCTTGCCATTTTTTCCTATGCCAACATCACCCTGGACAGACGTGCTTGGCATAAAATATTTTGCGATCACGTTGGCGCCGCCATCGCCAACGCGCGAGCCTTTGAGGAAATTCAAAGACTAAAGACGGAATTAGAACAACAGAATGCCTATCTCAAAGAAGAAGTGATCGAGGCCAAGGTATTCGGCGAACTGGTAGGCCAGAGCGCCGCATTGCGACAAATTTCCGGCCAAATTGATCTAGTCGCGCCTACGGATGCTTCTGTTCTCATTCTCGGCGAAACCGGCACTGGCAAGGAACTCGTTGCGCACGAAATTCATCGCCGCAGCAAGCGCAGAGACAAGCCATTCATCCGGGTCAACTGTGCCTCCATCCCAAAGGATTTGTATGAAAGCGAGTTTTTTGGCCATGCCAAAGGCGCATTTACGGGAGCGGTCAAAGACCGCACGTGTAATATGCGGCGTCAACCGAAACGGTTTTGAAAACTTCGGCATATTCGCTCAGACAGCCTTTCTCGAAGCGAGTTTTTGCAAATTTGCCGCGCCACTCGTAAAGGCTGCTGTTGTAAAGCTGCACGCACCAGCCCGGATATTTTGCCGAGTATCGAATAATGCCGAGTGCTTGGGATAATTGGTTGGGTTTTTGATGATTGCCGGTTTTTGTCTTTCAATGCTCGGCATTATCCTGCTGTGCTTTCCTTTCAACCTCCAACAAAGAAAGGACAAACATATCCATGAGCAAAAATTTCTTCTTTAACCCCAAAGCCATGCGCCCTTTGTGCAGCGGCCCGCTGACGCAGTGGCTGGACAGTTTCGCCGAGAGGCTCGTCCAGCAAGGCTACTCCGACCTTACCTGCCGTAGAAAGATGCGGCTGGTTGCCGATCTGAGTCGCTGGCTCGGGCAGCAACGCCTCACGGCAGCCAAGTTGAACGAACAACGGGTTGCCGAGTATCTGCGGGGGCGTTGGCGGCGGCTGGTCCGAAAGATCGGCGACAAGATCACGCCCCGGCTGCTTCTGCACCATTTGCGGCAGTTGGGCGTAGTGCCTGCGCCAACGCTCCCGGGCGGGGCGGTGGAGTTGCTGCTACGGGATTACAGGCAGTTTCTGATTCGTGAACGGGGGTTCGCGCCGGGCAGCGTAGCGCATTACGTCCGCATGGCCCGAAGCTTCCTTGCCGACCGCTTTCCGAGCGGATCAATCCAACTACGCCGTCTCGCTGCGCACGATGTCAGTGATTTTATCCTTCGTGAGACAAACGGGCGTGGGCGGCGCTCCGCTCAACTCCTAGCCGCCGTTTTGCGCAGTTTCCTGACGTACCTGTTCCAAAAGGGACGCACCCGGATCAATCTGGCATCGGCAGTGCCCTCCGTCGCGGGCTGGCGATTATCGGAACTACCCCGCTATTTAGAGAGCGCGCAAGTCGAGCAGGTCCTGAGGAGCTGTGACCGGAGGTGCAAAGTTGGCAAACGTGATTACGCCATGTTGTTGCTCTTTGCCCGCCTGGGTCTGCGTGTCGGCGAGGTAGCCCGCCTGGCTCTAACGGACATTGATTGGCGGGCAGGCGAACTGCGAGTTCAAGGCAAGGGTGGGCGTGTGGATCGGCTGCCGCTGCCCACGGACGTCGGGCAGGCGATAGTGGACTATTTGCGGAAAGGCCGCCCTCGCTGCTCCACCCGCTTGGTTTTCATCCAAGGTCAAGTTCCCCACGTGGGCTTTGCTGACTCACCGGCTTCGCTCTGCGGCATCGTACGCAGTGCCATGGACCGTGCCCGCATTCAGGGTCGGCACGGCGGCGCACATGTGCTGCGCCACTCGCTTGCCACGAGGATGCTCGCCCACGGTGGTTCGCTGGCTGAGATCGGACGGGTGCTTCGGCATCAGCACATCCAGACCACTGAGATCTATGCCAAGGTGGATCTAAACGCATTGCGGGCCATGACGCATCCATGGCCGGGAGGTGCCCAATGAACACACTGAGCCGACACCTTGACGCTTACCTGAAGCTGCGCCGTCAGCTTGGGTTTAAGCTGGATCTTGCTGGGCACATGCTCCGCCACTTTGTGCGGTATGCCGATCAAGAAAAGGCCGCGTTTGTCACAGTCAAACTGGCACTTCGGTGGGCGACCCAACCCGCTGGGCTCACCCAAACGCGAAACGCCACCCGGCTTGGGTATGTGCGCGGATTCGCTCGTTACCTTAGCGCCTATGATCCGCGCACAGAGATTCCCCCGGTGGGGTTGATTCCGGGCCAGTTCTGTCGGCGGACACCGCATCTGTATCAGGACAGCGACATCGTTCGATTGCTGGAGGCCACACGCCACATTGACGACAGTAATGAGTTCAAAGGCATGGCCTACGCCACCTTGCTCGGGTTGCTGGCGGTCACGGGACTGAGGATTGGCGAGGCCACCGGACTGGACCGCAAGGATGTGGAGCTTCACCGAAGTCTGCTCATTGTCCGTCGAGCCAAAGGGAACAAGACACGCTTGGTGCCACTTCATCTCACGACCCGACAGGCCCTTGAGCGGTATGAAGCCATGCGGGACAAAGCCTTTCCGGAACCGCAGACCACTTTCTTTTTCGTCTCGGAACGAGGAACACGGCTGGCGGATTGCACGGTGAACAACTGGTTTCATCAGGTAGCCTGCCAGATCGGCTTGCGCCAGCCCGGCCCCCGCCGGGGACCACGGGTGCATGACCTGCGTCACTATTTTGCCGTCCGCACCTTGCTGCGCTGGTACCGATCCGACACCGATGTGGAAACTCACCTGCCGGAGTTGAGCACGTATCTTGGCCACACGGGCGTGGAGCAGACCTACTGGTATCTCTCCGCCGTGCCCGAACTCCTGCAACTGGCCACGCGGCGCTGGCAACAACGGGAGGGAACGCGATGAAAACCACTGCCACGTTCTCCGAACTGCTGCAGGCCTACTTCACTGAGCGGCTGATGCAGCAACGCAACGCGAGCCCGCTCACCATTGCAAACTACCGGGACACCTTCCGCCTGCTCATTGCCTTCGCCCACCGACGGCTGAAGCGCTTGCCCACGGCTCTGACGATCCAAGCCCTGGATGCACCCTTCGTGTGCCGGTTCCTCGATTACTTGGAGCAAGAACGAGGCAATAGTCCGCGCAGTCGGAATGTGCGCCTGGCCGCAATCCGTTCGTTCTTCAGCTACGTGGCCCTGCGTGAGCCCGCCCTCGGAGCCGTCGCTCAACGGGTTCTTGCGATCAAAGGCAAACGCGACGCCAAGACGCCGGTGGACTATTTGACCCGCGCCGAAGCTGAGGCTTTGGTGGCCGCGCCCGATCAGGGAACTTGGGCGGGCCGCCGCGACCGAACCCTGCTCCTGCTGACCCTACAAACAGGGCTGCGCGTGTCGGAAGTGGTCGGCTTGCGCTGCCAGGACCTCGTCTTGGGAACCGGGGCTCATGTGCGTTGCACCGGCAAAGGGCGAAAAACCCGCTGTGTTCCACTGCGGAAGGAAGTCGTGACGGCCTTGCGCCTTTGGTTGCGAGAACAAAACGCACAGCCCGTCGCCGCCCTGTTCCCCAGCGCCCGGGGTGTCCCAATGAGCCGGGATGGCGTTGAATATCTGCTCGCTAAGCATGTGGCTGTGGCACGCCTCAGCTGTTCCACATTAAAAGCCAAGCGTGTCACCCCGCACGTCTTGCGCCACACCACCGCCATGGACTTGTTACAACACGGAGTGGACCGCTCCCTCATCGCTCTATGGCTGGGACATGAATCCATGGAGTCCACCCAAGTCTACCTTCACGCTAGCCTCGAACTTAAAGAATGCGCCCTCGCCAAAGTGGAACCCTTCAAGGGCCAGTCGCGTCGCTATCGTCCGCCCGACCAGGTTCTGGCCTTTCTGCAAAACCTGTAATTATGCCGCGAGTGAACTTTAAAAGGAGGTGATTTCCTCGCCAATCGCGGCGTCTTGACCGGCACTCGGCATTATTCGGTGCTCGGCAAAATATCCTTTATGCCGATCTTGGCATAACGGATACTTCCAGGACGACGTACCAATGAGCACGCCCGATTCGGCGGCTCTTGCCACGGATTGCTTTAGCGAATCTCGGTCAAAGGCCATCCCAGAATAATACCCACAACGTCTTCATTTTTCGAGTCGCTCGAAGCGGCTGTGAAACAATGCTTTATGACTCGTCGCGTTCGATATAATTCGCAACGTTCGCCAGAGCGTCTTGGCTCCCGGGAGTTTTCTTGGGACTCGGGCTCACCTCGATGGGCCGCCACGTCCGGGTATTTTTCGATCAACCGCCGAGCCACTACCCAAGATTCCTCAAACTTGACAACTCGAGGGGGCTTGAACTATAGATATGCTTGCTTGGCCTCAAGACAGCTCTGCGTTATCTAAATCAGACGCAGAATCGAACAAAAGGCCAAGAGAGCCATTGAAGGTTTCTTCTAAAGAAGTAATTTTGTCCGCCTCATTGCTTGTGGCGTGCATGGCGCTTTTATTTCCACGAATGGCCGGCGCCCAGTCATTTAATTATCCCGATTTTTCGTCAGCCTCACTGGCTGCGACCCCTCT
>DATHOB010000214.1:0-6172 GCA_035485355.1 Opitutales bacterium
CGGCCGTGCGCACCGGAAGGGTGGATTTTTCGACGACGATTTTGTCGTCCCGCGCGATTTCGCCAATGCGCCGGGCACAGGCCTCGACATATTGCAGGTCGGACGCCTTGCCCGCGCCGACGCCATACATTTTCGTCGGCGTGTTGACGGAGATGAAAATCATCTGCGCCTCGCGGATGGCGGTGTCGATATCGGTCGAGAAAAACAAATTGCGCCCGCGCGCGTTGCGGACGATGTCGTCGAGCCCCGGCTCAAAGACTGGCAGCGGGCCGTTGTTCCAGGCGGCAATGCGCCGGGCGTCAACGTCAACCACGGTCACTTTGATTTTGGGGCACTTGTGGGCAATCATGGCCATGGTGGGCCCGCCCACGTAACCGGCGCCGATGCAGCAAATGTTCATAATGATAAGGAGGCGACTAAAGCGATTGAGGGTTCCAAGGCGACTGAGGGGGTCGCAGACTCAGGGAAATTCAGGCAGTTTTCGACGCAGAGGCGAGCATCTTTTCGCGCAAACGCGACAATAGATATTCAACCTCACGAGATAACTTGGTCAGTCTTTCAAAAGATTCAGGGAAAAGGTATTTCAAGCGCAAGGCGATTTCCAGTTGGGTTTGGACTTCAAACAGCGACCCCATGGAGAGCAGCATAAACCGCGCATAGTCTGTTCGTGAACGCCGCCCAAAACCTTCGGCAAGATTGCTGGGAATAGAAACTGCAGCCCGACGCAACTGGCTGACGAGACCAAACAATTCATCCTTCGGAAAGCTTTCAGTTGATTGATAAACCGCCACCACCAAATCCACCGCTCGCTGCCAAGCCAGCAAGTCGCGGAAGGTGTTGACTTTCGTTCGTGGTTTTTCTGACACGAAATTCAAATAGTTCAGTCGCCTTAGTCGCCTTAGTCGCCTTAGTCGCCTTAGTCGCTTTTATCGCTTTGCTTTTAACAGCGCGCGGAAATACGCCACGGTCTTTTTCAAACCGGCGTCCAGCGGGACTTTCGGTTCCCAGCCGAGGTGTTTCTTCGCCAAGGTGATGTCGGGGCGGCGTTGTTTGGGGTCGTCACCGGGGAGGGGTTTGAAAGTGAGTTTCGAGCGGCTTTTAGTTTCCGCCAAAACTTTTTCCGCCAATTCGAGCATCGTAAATTCACCGGGATTACCAATGTTGATGGGGCCGATGACCTTGTCCTGATTCATGAGGCGGATGAAACCCTCAATCAAGTCATCCACATAGCAAAAGGCGCGCGATTGTTTGCCCTCGCCGTAGATGGTGATGGGATCGCCCCGCAGCGCCTGGACAATGAAATTGGAAACTACGCGGCCGTCGTCGGGCAGCATCCGCGGGCCATAAGTGTTGAAAATGCGTACAACGCGAATATCCACTTTATTCTGACGGTGGTAATCGAAAAACAGTGTTTCGGCGCAGCGCTTGCCCTCGTCGTAGCAGGAGCGAATGCCGATGGGATTGACATGGCCCCAGTATTGCTCCGGCTGGGGATGCACTTCCGGGTCGCCGTAAACCTCGGAGGTGGAGGCCTGAAATACCCGCGCGCCGACGCGCTTGGCGAGGCCGAGGACGTTGATCGCACCCATCACCGAGGTCTTGACTGTTTTAATCGGGTTGTGCTGGTAGTGGACGGGCGAGGCCGGGCAGGCGAGATTGTAGATTTGATCCACTTCGATTTTAATCGGGTCAACTACATCGTGACGGATGAATTCAAATCGCGGATTCGGCAGCAAATGGGCGATGTTGGACTTGCGGCCAGTAAAGAGATTGTCGAGGCACGCGACTTCGTGGCCTTCGTTAATAAGACGATCGCACAGATGACTGCCCAAAAATCCGGCGCCGCCGGTGACTAGAATGCGCATGGTGGTAGGTGTTTAGGATTAATCCCTCGTAACAGGTTCGTCAACGGTGATTGCCCACGCTGCCGCCCTTGGCCGCACCGCTTTTGCGGAAGCCAAACGACTCTATCAGCAGGGATGTGGAGCGGCCCTTCATGGGCGCGCGGGTAAGCGCTCAGCCGCCAGCGGGCGGCGTTGCGGAAAGGATACGGAGCAAAAGAAAAGTGTTCATGTGCGGATTTTGACGAGGCCGGATACGACGGGCAGGAATTGCCGGGCGCGCTGATTCCAGACATGCAGGCGGTGGACGCGCTCGGTGAGCAAGGGATCCACGGATTCCATTTCCTGGAGATTTTTTTTCAGGCGCGCGAGGCGGTCGTCACTGGCCTTGAGGCGGGGCTGCACTTTCTCCTTCAGAAAACCGGCGACGAGGCGCGTGGGGCTGATTTCGGCCTCGTAAAATTCGCGCCGGTCGCCAGCGATGCTCACCACGCGCACCGCGCCCAAAGTACGTAAAAATTTTAAGCCCTGGCTGGCCGAGCCCTTGCTGATGCCCAGGCGTTCGACAAAATTGTCGAAGGGCAATGGGCGACCGGAGAGATAGAGCAACCCGTAAATTTGGCCGACGGAGGCGGGCAAGCTCATCAACGCGGTGAAATCCACAAACCACTCGACCAACTCGCGCTCGGACGCATTGAGCGGACGGGTGACGAGCGGCCCCTCGGACGATTTCGGCGCGGGCAGATGCCCGGCAACCGCGCGGCCATTGGCGGCGGGGGCTTTCCGACGGCCGGGAAACAATGCAAGACGCATGGGCACGCGGGGGTTAAAACACCCCTACGATGCCATGGGTTCCCTGTTTGTTCAAGAAAAAATGAACAAAAAACTTACCTGCGAAAATTGCGGTCGAAACCTGGTCTTAATGAACCAAGGGGAGCGGGTCTTTCAAGGGCAGGCTTTGGCGGTATTGCTCCAGCGCACCCCAATACGCCTCGGGCGCAAACCATGGCAGATTGCCATGCCCGCCGCCGGTAACCCAGAGCTTTTGTTTCGGCCCGGTGTAGGCATCAAACAGCGCGACGCCGTGCCAGAAGGGCACCACATGGTCGTCCGTGCCGTGGAGGGACAAAAGCGGCACGGTGATCTTCGAAATCTTGGGGAGATTGTTAAAAATATCCCACGGCAGGATGCGGTAGTGGGTGACGACGCGGAATATGCTGGTGTAGGCGCCATCGAGAATCAGCCCACCGACGGGATTGCGGCTGGCCAAGTCCACCGAGGGGCCGCTGCCAAGGGAATGGCCGTAGAGGACAATCCGATTTGGCGGAATGTGCAATTCACCGGTAAGATAGGCGTAGGCGGCGTCAATCGCGGCATCGCAACCGGATTCCGTGGGATTGCCGGTGCTGGTGCCATAACCGGGATAATCGTACCCCAACACCGCCCAGCCGTGCGCCGCCAGTTCGCGCATGTAATCCTCCATGACATCCATTTCCTCGCCATTGCCGTAGCTGTAGAGCAAAACATAAGCCGCTTGGGGATTGGGCAGATAGAGCGCGGTGATGGTATTGCCATCCGCGGACTTCAGCTTCACTTGGCCGGGAAGATCGGTTTTATGCCCCGGCGGATGAAAGAGCAGGTGATTGGAAAAAATCGCGGTGACCAGCAATAAGCCATACCCCATGGACACTGACCGAATGACGATCCAAACCCATTGCCGGATGGTGGGTGGAAAAATAAATGCGCGCAACTTGGGGTTCATAAGTGGCGGGGACTGGAGAATGCTGAAAAGTCAACGCAGTGTCGCTAAAAACACGGCATGGGGTTTGCCTAGGCTACTCTTAAAAACACCAGGAAGATTAGGCAGTTCCAAGCGTTTTCACAAATTCGGCCAAAGACGGATATGCTGTAACTTCGCGGCCCGCTTTGCGCCAGGCGGCGAGTTTTGGGCCGTCGATATCGCCGCCTTCGAGCGCAATCGCCTGCATACCCGCGGCAAACGCAGTCTCCACGTCTGCGGGATAATCGCCGATCATCCAGCAGCGCGGGAGGTCGAGGTTGTGCCTGGCGGCCATTTCTTGCGCGAATCGCGGCGAGGGCTTGCGGTAAACTACGGACTGCCCCGGCGCTTCCGGGGCGACACAAATACTGGTGAACACGTCATCGCCCAAGCCGAGCAATTCCAACATCCGTTGATTGCAGGCGTGGGCGGCTTCGAGGGGGAACATCCCCCGCCCGACCCCGGATTGATTGGTGTGCAAAAAAAGCAAATGACCAAGTTGCCGGGCCCGGGCCAGCGCCGCCGCCGCCCCCGGCAGCAATTCCACCCCCGCGGGGTCGTGTAAATAGTGGATATGGCGGATGAGCGTGCCATCCCGATCCAGAAATAATGCGGTGCGGGGCATGAAAAGAATTAACCACAGAAAACACAAAAGACGCAAAAATAAACCGTCGCGCTTATTTTCTTTTTTTGTGACTGGATTTTATTTTTCCCACCGCAGCGGCCAGTTCCGTCAGCCACACGTCGGGCCGGGCGTCGCTGGGCATACGCCAATCGCCGCGCGGAGAAAGCGCCACCGAGCCCACCTTGGGCCCGTCGGGCATGGACGAACGCTTGAACTGATTGGCAAAAAACCGCCGGTAGAAAACCTCGAGCCAATGCGCGATTTCGGCCCGCGAATATTGGCCGGCCCATGCCTGTTCGGCCAACAACAAGACTTTCGCCGGACGCGAGGGCACGCGCACCGTGTGGAAGAGGAAAAAGTCGTGCAGGTCATACGGCCCGATGGATTCCTCCGTCTTTTGGCGCAATTCGCCGCGCTTGCCGGGCGGGAGCAATTCGGGCGAGACGGGCGTCTCAGCAATGTCACGCAACACCGCGGCGGCCGCGCCCTCGAACACACCATCCGCGCACCATTCGATGAGATGCCGCACGAGTGTCTTCGGCACGCCAGCATTGACGTGATACATGGACATGTGGTCGCCATTAAACGTGCACCAGCCGAGTGCGAATTCCGACAAATCGCCCGTGCCCACCACCAAGCCGCCGTGCTGGTTGGCCAAATCCATTAAGATTTGCGTGCGCTCGCGGGCCTGCGAATTTTCATAAGTGATGTCATACTTGGTCGGGCTTTGGCCGATGTCCGCGAAATGTTGGGCCACGGCCTTGGCAATGGGAACCACCCGCAATGTAGCGCCGAGGAGGCCGACAAGCTTTTCCGCGTTATTGCGCGTGCGCTGCGTGGTGCCCGGGCCGGGCATGGTGACGCCGAGGATGCCGCGGCGGTCGAGGCCCAGTTTGTCAAACGCGCGCGCGGCCACGAGCAGCGCGAGCGTCGAATCCAGCCCGCCGGAAATGCCGATGGTGATGGTTCGGCTACCCGTGTGGCGCAGGCGCGTGGCGAGGCCGGTGGCTTGAATCTGAAAAATTTCCTCACAGCGGGCCGCGCGCTGCGGTGCGTCATCGGGCACAAATGGGCGCGGCGGATTGGGCCGGAGCAGCCGCGAATCGATTTTGTTTTTTCTCTTGGGCGCAATTGGCAATTCTATCCATGCCTCACCGACAATCTGGTCCGTGGCCGGGCGCTCGGCGGCGAAGCTGCTGTTCTTGATGCGTTCGAGCGTGAGCCGCTCCAAATCCAAATCGGCCATCGCCACCCGCGTGGCAAAGGAGAACCGTTCCGTCTCGGCGAGCACGGCGCCGTTTTCCGCAATGACGCCATGGCCGGAAAAAACCAAATCCGTGCTCGATTCGCCCGGCCCGGCGGCGGCATAGAGATACGCCGCGAGGCAGCGCGCCGATTGCTGCTTGACCAGTTCGCGCCGGTAATCCGCCTTGCCGAGCAATTCATTGCTCGCGGATAAATTGACCAGCACCGTTGCCCCCGCGAGCGCCTGCCGCCCGCTCGGCGGCTGCACGGCCCACAAATCTTCGCAGATTTCCACGCCGAGGGCAAACGGGTGCGGCCCGCGCACGCCGAGAATGTGCTTCGTCGATATCCACGCCCATTGCCCAGCGACATCGGCCTGATCGGTGTCCAAAGTGGCCGCGGGGGAAAACCAGCGGCGCTCGTAATATTCCCCCGAATTCGGCAAATAGCTTTTGGGCGTCAAACCCCACACGCGCCCTTCGGCCAGCACCGCGGCGCAATTATAAAGTCGCCCGGCGGCTTCGACTGGCAGGCCGACAAAGGCAATCATGCCCAATTCATGGGCCGTGGCCGCCAACTCACGCGCGGCCTTGCCCGCGGCGTGGCGCAAGGCGGGCTGGTAAAATAAATCCGCGCAGGTGTAACCCGTCAGCCCCAGTTCGGGGAATACCGCCACGCGCA
>DATHOB010000215.1:0-4681 GCA_035485355.1 Opitutales bacterium
AACCTGGACGCGCAGATCAGCCTGGCAGCGATTCTGGCGCGGACAAGCAGTGTTGAGGCGGCGCGGCCGGTCGTAAACCGGTGCCTGGAACTCGACCCGGGTTGTGAGCAAGGGCGGTATCTGTCCGCGCAACTCGACCGGCGGGAAAACAGTCTGGAAGACGCGGAGCGGCAGTTCCGGGACATGATTGCGTCCGGTTTGCGGCAGCCGTATATCCATTATTCGTCCCATTACGAACTGGCGCAGATACTGGATCGGACGGGACGGTTCGACGAGGCGATGGCGGAACTTGCGGAGGCGAAAAGGCTGGCACGGCAAACCGTCAATGTCGAGGCGGAGTTGAAAATGTTCGACTCGTGGCATGAAGGCGTTGTCAAAAAAGCGAGAGCGATGCCGAAAAACGTGCTCGGGATATGGACCAAATCCTTTCCTCCGCGGGTGCAAAATGCCGCCGCGCGGGTCGCTTTTCTGGGAGGGCCGGAGCGGAGCGGTACGACGCTTCTGGAGAGAATCCTCGATGCCCATCCTGCGGTGGCCGCCTGTGACGAATGCCTGGCGATTTCAAAAGTGCTGTCGGCGATTGATGTGACGGGGCCGGCGATTCCCGGGCAGCGGCTTGAAGTTTTGCGTCAACGTTATGTCAAGATTCTGACAAAGTCGCTTGGCCAGACGGGCGAAGGCAAACTGCTGCTGGACAAGAACCCGCCGCAGACAGTCTGGCTGCCGTCATTTTTGCGGGCATTTCCGGAGTCGCGCGTGTTGATTGCGCTGCGCGATCCGCGCGATGTGATACTCAGCCTGTATTTCCAGAACCACACCCACTCCAATTATTTGACCTTTGAACAACTCGCGCAACATTACGGCAGCGTGATGGAGGTGTGGCTGGCGGTGCGGGAATGGGAAGGGCTGGCCTGGATGGAAACGCGTTATGAGGACATCGTGGCCGACATGCAGAAAGAGGGTGGTCGAGTCACACAATTCCTGGGACTCGAATGGCATGAGGGCCAGGCGCGGTATTACGAGCGCAACCGGGAGAAGGCGGTCATGTCCACCAACTATAGCGATGTGACGCAGCCGGTTTACAAGCGGTCAGTTGGAAGGTGGCGGGCTTACGAAAGACAACTTGACCCGATTCTGCCGGCGCTGGAGCCCTATTGCCGGAAATTCGGGTACGCGTAGGCGATGCGGGGCAACGAACGCGTCAGAGTGGCGCGATAAGTTTTGCTGCCGAAAAAATGGAGGAAAAATGCGTTCAGGCTTGCATGTAACATTCCGGGGGATTTTAATTTTTGCACGTGAATCCGGCCGGTCTGGGCAAGAAATTGCAGAGAGCGCGGGATTTCATGGAGTCTGGAAATTTTGCCGAAGCGTTGAACTTATACGCGACCCTGGTCAAGCACTATCCGCAGGGTGGCGGTGAGTATGGCCGGGCTGCCGCCGAATCCGGTGACTTCGCGCTCGCCGATCGCATATGGGAGAAACTTCGGAAGCATGAGCCGAAAAATGCGGACGTGTTGTCGCGCCTTGCCGGGGAATATGGAAAGGTCGGGCTGCATGCAAAATCCCGCGAGCTGTTTTCCGATGCCGCCGCCATCGAACCGCAAAACCGGGATGTGCAAATCAAACTGGCATGGCTTCTGGCGCGGACCAACAGCGTTGAGGAGGCCCGGCCGGCCGTGAACCGTTGCCACGAGCTGGATCCCGGAAGCGAGCAGGCCCGCTATCTGTCGGCGCATCTGGATCGCCGCGAGAACAAACTGGCGGAAGCGGAGAAACAATTTCGCGAATTGATCGCGGCCGGGCCGCGACTGGCGCACGTGCGTTATGCGTGTCACTCCGAGTTGGCGCACATTCTTGATCGCACGGAACGCTTCGATGAGGCGATAACCGTGTTGGAGGAGGGAAAGAATTTCGCGCGGCAGAACTTTAGCCTCAAATCGGAAAGGAAGGCTTTTTACGAGCGTCACGAATCGGAAGTCCGTCAGGCAGTTTCGCTGCCGAAAAACATTCTGGCGGCCTGGGGGAAGACATATCCGCCGCGCGCGCGGGCGATGGTCAATCCGGCGGCCTTTCTGTCCGGTTCGGCGCGGAGCGGCACCACGCTATTGGAACGAATCCTCGACGCGCATCCGGCGGTGGCGGCCTGCGATGAATCGCTGGCATTCAAGAAAATACAATGTCAGGTCAATCTCGCCGCGCCGGCAATTCCGGCGCAGCGGCTGAATGTTTTGCGCCAGCATTATGTCAAGAGCCTGGCGACGGTTTTGGGCACGGCAGTGGAGGGGAAAACGTTGTTGGACAAAAACCCGTCGCGGACAATCTGGCTGCCGGCATTTTTGCGGGTATTTCCGGAATTGCGGGTGTTGATTGCGTTGCGGGACCCGCGGGACGTGATGATCAGCCTGTATTTTCAGGACCATCCGAACACGAATTATCTGACGTTTGAGCAATTGGCGCAGCATTACGCGTCGGTGATGGACGTCTGGCTGGCGGTGCGGGAATGGGAGGGGTTGACGTGGATGGAAACGAAATACGAGGACATCGTCGCGGATTTGCAGAAGGAAGGCAGCCGAGTGACGAAGTTTTTGGGACCGGAATGGCACGAAAACCAGGGACGGTTTTACGAGCGCAACCGGGAAAAGCCCATCCTCTCAACCAACTACGCCGACGTGACGAAACCGGTTTACAAGCGGGCGGTGGGGCGCTGGCGGCCATATGAAAAACAACTGGCGCCGGCGCTGGCCATCCTGGAGCCGTATTGCAAAAAGTTTGGTTACGAATGACGCAAAGGGCGCAGAGGCGCGCGATTGTTGGCTGGCGGGGACATTCTCAAAAAAACGAAAAAGTTGGTTTTTTTGCTTGCCACGCACACGAGCATGAATAATTTGTCATTTGTCCCGAGCTAATCGGGGCAATAATTACAGAAAGCGCGGGTAGTATGAGCCCATTGAGTCTGGGCAGGAAGTTTAAGAAAGCACGGGATTTGGTGAGGTGTGGGGAATTTGCGGAAGCGTTGATTTTATATCAGGCGCTGGCCAGGCAGTTTCCCCACGCTCTTGCTGAGTACGGCAGCGCCGCCGCGGAGTCGGGAGATTTCGCTTTTGCGGATCGGCTCTGGGGGAGGTTCCGCGCCCGGCAAAGGAAGGACGTGCGGGCTCTTTTCTGGCTGGCCCAGCAATATGGCATGGTGGGTTTGCACACTCAGGCGGGCGCGTTATATGCTGAAGCGGCTGGCACCGAGGCCACCAATCTGGAGGCGCAGATCAATCTGGCGTCTTTTTTGGCGCGCACCAAAAGCATAGAAGAAGCCCGCGCAGCGGTGAGCCGGTGCCGGGAGCTGGATGCCAGCAGTGAGTGGGTGCGTTATCTTTCCGCGCATCTTGACCGGCGAGAAAACAAACTCGCGGAAGCAGAACGGCAATGTCGTGAATTGATCACGTCCGGCGTTAAGCTGCCGCAAGTCCGTTATTCGTGTTTTTCGGAATTGGCCAATGTGCTGGATAAGATGGGGCGCTTCGACGAGGCGGTGGCTTCGCTTGAGGAGGGCAAAAAGTCCATTCGGCAGCCACTTTCCGTAGCAGCGGATTGGAGAGCGTGGTTTAAAGTGCCGGAAGAGGAAGTGGGCCGGGTGAAATCGCTGCCGAAAAATATCCTTGAGAAGTGGGGAAAAACATTTCCGCCGGAGGCGCGAGTAGCGGTCGGGCCTGTGGCTTTTTTGTCCGGCTCGTCACGCAGCGGCACGACTTTGCTGGAGCGGATCCTGGACGCGCACCCGGCGGTGGCCGCGTGTGATGAGTCGATGGTCTTCAAGAAAATCGGGCCCCGGATCGACATTTCCGCGGACTCGATTCCTGCGCCGACCCTGAACGTGATGCGGGAACTTTACATTAACAGCATGGGGGTGGTTTTGGGAACCTTGCCGGGCGGAAAAACACTTTTGGACAAGAATCCGGCGCGCACGGTCTGGCTGCCGGCATTTTTGCGGACGTTTCCGGAATTGCGGGTGTTGATTGCGTTGCGCGATCCGCGGGACGTGATCATCAGCCTTTATTTTCAGGACCATCCAAGCACAAATCCCCTGACGGTTGAACAACTGGCGTATTATTACACGCTGGTGATGGATTGCTGGCTGGCGGTGCGGGAATGGGATGGGTTAACGTGGATGGAAACGAAATACGAGGACGTCGTCGTGGATCCGCGGAAGGAAGGCGGGCGGGTGACGAGGTTTCTGGGTCTGGAATGGCACGAAAACCAGGAACGGTTTCACGAGCACAACCGGGAGAAGCCGATCCTGTCAAACAACTACACCGATGTTACCCAACCGGTTTACAAGCGGGCGGTGGGGCGCTGGCGGGTTTACGGGAAGCTGCTGGCGCCGGCCCTGTCCATGCTCGGGCCGTATTGCAAAAAGTTCGGTTACGAGTGAGCGGCGGGCGGGCATTCACTGGATGACGCGCGGTGTCCAGGAAGGTTTGGGCTTGTTCTCGTCGGAGGCGCCAGCGTTCGCCACGCCGGCGGGAACGCTGTCTTTGCGTCCCTGAAGCAGTTGCGCGCGGTCGCGCGTGGCGGGGTCGAGAATCCAGGAATTGACGAGGTAAACCCAGGACGCGAGGGCCTGCTCCTGTTTAAGTTTGGCCTGGAGTTTGGCCGCTTTATCGGACGCAGGGATTTCCGCGCGGAC
>DATHOB010000216.1:0-7844 GCA_035485355.1 Opitutales bacterium
GGCAACGCCATTGATCGTCAGGCCGCGCCCTCCGAGATCCAATGGCGTTCGGTGCATCGGGCTCCGCCGCCGCTGGCAGAACGTTCCACCCAATCGGAAATTTTTGAAACAGGAATCAAGGCGATTGACGTGCTGGTGCCCCTGGAGCGCGGGGGCAAGGCGGGGCTCTTTGGTGGGGCTGGCGTGGGCAAGACGGTGCTCCTCACCGAAATGATTCATAACATGATAAAGCACCAGGAGGGCGTGAGCATTTTTTGCGGGATTGGCGAACGGTGCCGCGAGGGCGAAGAACTCTACCGCGACATGAAGGAAGCCGGGGTGTTGCCCAACATGGTGATGGTATTTGGCCAGATGAACGAGCCACCGGGCAGCCGGTTCCGCGTCGGCCATGCCGCGCTGACGATGGCCGAATATTTCCGGGATGATGAGCACCGCGATGTGTTGCTGCTCATTGATAATATTTTTCGCTTTATTCAGGCTGGCATGGAGGTATCTGGATTAATGGGCCAAATGCCCTCGCGCTTGGGTTATCAGCCCACGATGGGCACTGAATTGTCGGGTTTGGAGGAACGCATTGCCAACACCAATACCGGTGCCATCACCTCCATTCAGGCTGTCTATGTGCCGGCGGATGATTTTACTGACCCGGCGGCGGTGCACACTTTCTCACATCTCTCCGCATCCATTGTACTCTCGCGCAAGCGGGCCAGTGAAGGACTTTTCCCGGCAATAGACCCGTTGCAGTCCACTTCCAAGATGGCTACGCCCGGCATCGTCGGCGAAAGACATTACACTTTAGCCCAGGAAATTCGGCGGACTCTGGCCCAATACGCGGAACTCAAGGACATCATTGCGATGCTCGGGCTAGAGCAGCTTTCGCCAGAAGACCGCAACGTTGTCGCTCGTGCCCGCCGCTTGGAACGTTTTTTGACCCAGCCCTTTTTTACAACTGAGCAATTTACTGGTCTCAAAGGGAAGTTGGTCAGCCTCAAAGACTCGCTGGACGGTTGCGAGCGGATTTTGCGTGATGAATTCAAAGATTACCCGGAGCGGTCACTCTACATGATCGGGGCGATAAGTGAGACGAAGGGAAAACCAAAACCCAGCCCACCCGCAGACGCAGCCAAGCCCGAGGCCAAAGCGGACGTCAAGTCTGAGCCGAAGCCAGCTACCGATAACTCGACGAAGTTCACCCCAAAATTACCTCCGCAGTCCAAGGTCAAACCTCAACCCTAGGTCGAACATGTCGCCGACACTCATGCATCTTAAGGTTCTCCTACCGTTTCAAATCTTTGCGGAAAAGACTAACGTATCGCGCATTGTCGCGGAAACACGCGAAGGATCGTTTGGGCTTCTGCCTCACCGGCTGGATTGTGTGGCAGCTCTCACACCAGGAATTCTGACCTACGAAACTGAATCCGATGGGGAAGTTTTTGTGGCGGTGGATGAAGGCGTATTGGTCAAGACCGGTCAGGACGTGCTCGTGTCTGTTCGCCGGGCGCTGGGCGGAACCGACCTTGGCCAATTGCGCGAGGCGGTGGAAAAGCAATTTTTGACCCTTGATGAACATGAGCAAAGCGTGCGTACGGCCATGGCGAAAATGGAAACCGGATTTCTGCGCCGCTTTGCGGCCTTTCAACATGAATGACAAACCAGAAATAGTAGCCAAGAATACGCCAACCCTTGCCGGGCAAGTTGGCGTGAAGGCGGAGCGCAAGCTCAAGGCGCGGCGCAACCCCGCGCCGGGCGTCTGGATGGGGCTGGGCATGATGGGATTGATTGGCTGGTCGGTGGTAGTGCCGACGCTGCTCGGTGCGGCGCTTGGACTTTGGTTGGACAATCGCCATCCTGGAGCGCATTCATGGACGCTGGCGCTGTTGATGGCCGGTCTCACGATTGGCTGCTTAAATGCGTGGCATTGGGTCGCCCAGCAAGACCGGGCCATGCGGGAAGACGAGGAGGCCGACGATGAATGAAACCCTGACCTTCGCGCTGGCATGGGTGGCGGGCCTATTGCTCGGCGCAATTTTTTACGGAGGCCTTTGGTGGACGGTGCGCAAGGGCGTTGCATCCAAACAACCGGCACTTTGGTTCATCGTCAGCATGCCGCTGCGGATGGGTATCGCCTTGGCGGGATTTTATTTTGTCTCCGGAGGTCGTTGGCAGCGGCTGCTGTTGTGCCTCTGTGGATTTATCATGGCCCGTTTGGTCGTGATCTGGCTGACCCGACCGCAACGAAATAGTCCAACCCGTCTGGAACCGGAGGCTCGCCATGCGCCTTAGTCCCGACGAAATGATCTTTTGGCAACACGGGTTGCTCAAACTTAACGCCACCATTGTGTACACGTGGGGACTGATGCTCGCGCTGGCCGTTGGCTCAATCCTCATCACGCGCAAACTTTCCACCGGTTTGGAGCGTTCCCGTTGGCAGAACCTCTTGGAAATCGTCGTCACCGCGATTGAGAAACAAATTGAAGATGTCGGCCTCAGCCACCCGAAAAAGTATCTCGGGTTTCTGGGCACGCTTTTCCTCTTCATTGCCACGGCCAGCTTGTGCACCATTATTCCAGGCTATGAGCCGCCGACAGGCTCACTCTCGACCACGGTGGCGCTCGCGTTGTGTGTGTTTGTGGCCGTGCCGATGTTCGGCATCGAAGAACAGGGAGTAGGCGGCTACCTCGCCTCCTACACGAAGCCGACGATAATTATGCTGCCATTTAACGTTATCAGCGAACTTTCGCGCACGCTGGCCCTGGCCGTCCGTTTGTTTGGCAACATGATGAGCGGGGCGATGATTATCGCCATTCTGCTGACCATCACGCCGTTCATTTTTCCCATCGTGATGATGGCGTTGGGTCTGCTCACCGGCATGGTGCAAGCCTACATTTTCAGCATTCTGGCCGCAGTTTACATCGCAGCCGCCACGCGCGCTCGCAAACCCAAGCCCGTGCCAGCGGCTGTGCCCTAACCTGAAATCATCACTCACCAACTCAAGGAACTACCATGGATAGCATGACCATTATCGCCGTTGCTTCAATTGCCACCGCCGGCCTCACCACTGGCATTGGTTGCATGTGCCCGGCGCTGGGCGAAGGGCGCTCAGTCGCAACCGCATTAACGGCGCTGGCGCAGCAGCCAGACGCCTCCGCCACCATCACCCGGACGTTGTTTGTCGGTCTGGCGATGATTGAATCCACGGCCATCTATTGCTTCGTGGTTTCGATGATTCTGATTTTCGCCAATCCGTTCTGGAACCACGTCATCGCCCAAGCCGCCGGAAAGTAATCCCATGCTCATCGACTGGTTTACCGTCGGCGCACAGGCGCTCAACTTCCTCATCTTGGTGTGGTTGTTGAAATGCTTTCTCTACAAGCCCATCCTGAACGCCATTGATACAAGGGAGAAACTGATTGCCAAGGAACTGGCTGACGCCGCCACAAAAAAGGCCGAAGCCCAAAAGGAACGCGACGATTTTCAGCACAAGAACGAAGAATTTGACCAGCAGCGTGCCGCACTCTTGACCAAGGCAGCGGACGAAGCAAAAACCGAACGCCTACGGCTTATCGATGAGGCGCGGAAGGCGGCTGATGCGATGAGCGCGAAGCGGCAGGAATCATTCCGTAACGACGCCCACAACCTCAACCAAGCGATCAGTCGCCGGACCCAGCAGGAAGTGTTTGCCATCACGCGAAAGGCACTGACGGATCTTGCCGCCACGAGTTTGGAGGAACGCCTCGGCGAGGTTTTCACCCGCCGATTAAGAGAAATGGGCGGGCAGGCTAAAGAAGGTCTGGGCAAAGCCCTAAAGACGGCAGCGGAACCCGCGCTTGTTCGCAGTGCCTTTGACCTGCCAGCAACACAACGCGCGGCAATACAAAATGCCATCAACGAAACGTTCTCGGCCGATATCCATCTTCGATTCGAGACTGCGCCGGGCCTAGTCAGTGGCATTGAACTGACTTCGAATGGACAAAAGGTGGCTTGGAGCATCGCAGACTACCTCACGTCATTGGAAAAGGGCGTGGACGAACTTCTGAAAGAGAAGGACAAATCACCACCTAAAATCGAACATAAACCAGAAGTAAAAACCGAGCCAAAGGCTGAGGCCAAGCTTGAGACGAAAGTTGAAGTTGCCGTAATTCCCAACCTTGAGGCAAAAACAGAATCAAAGCCGGAGGTCAAATCTCAATCTACGCCAGAGGTTGTGGCCGCACCTAAACCTGACGAATCCAAGGTCGAGCCAAAGTCTGAAGTCAAGCCAGAGCCGGACGCTGTTGAAAAAGCTGCGCCCGAACCAACCGTCCCGGCTGCGCCCAAGGCTGAAACCAAATCAGAGCCGAAGACGGAAACCGAGGTCAAGGCCCAACCTGTTGCGTCAGACAATGCCCAACCTGAAACCGTTTTGGCGAGTAAAGCAGAGGACAAGTAGGAAGCGGTGGCCGTACCCCAACCTGAACCCGCAGTGACAGTCGAAGGTAAATCCGAAACCAAAACCGAGCCGACACCTGCTGGACCAAAGCCGGAAGCAAAGAGCGCATGAATGCAGCTCCAGAAAATTTGCAAAGCGTCTTCGACCGCACTTTCGCTGGCATTGACCAAGTGCGGGAAGCCTACGTGCCGCAACTTGCGCCACGGGAGGTTGGCGCGATTATTAGTGTCACCACGGGCATCGCCAAGGTCTCCGGCCTGCCCAGTGTTGGATTCGAAGAGTTGGTAAAATTTCCCGGCGATGTGCTCGGCATTGCCTTCAATGTGGATGAGGATGAAATCGGTGTCGTCCTGCTCGGCGACTATGCGCATCTTCATGCCGGAGATGAAGTCGAGCGCACCGGACGGGTCATGGACGTGGCCGTGGGCGAGGGATTGCTGGGACGCGTCATCAATCCGCTTGGTCGGCCACTGGATGAAAATGGGACGGTCGCCACTAGCTCGCGCTTGCCAGTCGAACGCCCGGCTGCGCCGATCATGGATCGCGCCCCGGTGACGGTGCCGTTGCAAACCGGCCTTAAAGTCATTGATGCGCTTATTCCAATCGGACATGGACAACGCGAATTAATCCTCGGTGATCGACAGACGGGGAAAACCGCCATTGCGCTCGACACCATCCTCAACCAACGGGGACAGAACGTCGTGTGCGTCTATTGCGCCATTGGCCAGCGCGCTTCTGCCGTGGCCAAGGCTGTCGCAGTCTTGCGGGAAAAAGGCGCAATGGATTATACCGTCGTCGTCGTGGCTGAAGGAAGCGACCCGCCAGGGCTGGCATTTATCGCTCCCTACGCCGCGACCAGCATCGCAGAGCACTTTATGGAAGCGGGCCACGACGTGCTGATTGTCTATGACGACCTCACCCAGCACGCCCGCGCCTATCGCGAGCTTTCACTCCTCCTCCGCCGACCACCCGGACGTGAGGCTTTCCCGGGTGATATATTTTACATTCATTCGCGCATGCTTGAACGCGCCACCCACTTGCGCAAGGAACTTGGCGGCGGCTCGCTCACGGCCTTGCCGATTATCGAGACGGAAGCGCAGGATATTTCCGCCTACATTCCCACCAATTTAATATCCATTACCGACGGCCAAATCTACCTTTCGCCCTCGCTGTTTGAATTGGGCGTGCTGCCCGCCGTGGACGTTGGCAAATCCGTTTCGCGTGTGGGTGGCCAGGCGCAACGGGCAGCCTACCGCGCGGTGGCGGGCGACCTTAAACTCGATTATGCCCAGTTTGAGGAGTTGGAAACTTTTGCCCGGTTTGGTGCCCGCTTGGATGAAGACACCCGCAAGATTATTGAGCATGGGCGTCGAATTCGCGCTTGCCTCAAGCAGCCGGAATTTAGCCCGGTGCCCGTGCCCGCACAAATCGCCGTTTTGCTGGCGTTGACGGCAAAACTCTTCGATTTGGTGCCGATTAACCAGATGACTGATGCCGAAAACGCCGTGCATGAGGCCGCAGCGAACTTGCCTCCGGAAATTGCCGCGCGATTTGAAACTGCTGATAAATTGAGTGACGAAGACCATAAAGCGATTATCGAAATCGCCCGCAAAGCGCTCATTCCCTTCCAGCCGAAACCTGCCGCCAAGCCTGCGCCAATGCCGGTGCCCAAAGCCGGGCCAAAACCCGCCGAGATGGTCAATCCTTCGCCTAAACCCGTAGCCCCAGCGGAGATCCCAGCGAAGGCCACTGCTGAGATTGATGTGAAAAAGAAGGCGAAGCCATGAGCGACAGCACCGCCAGCCTCCTCCGAAAAATTAACAGTGCCGGAGATCTCCAATCGGTCGTCCGCACGATGAAGGCGCTGGCGGCTTCGAGCATAGGCCAATATGAGAAATCAGTCCTCGCACTAGGGGACTACTATAGAACCGTGGAACTGGGTTTGAGCGCGTGTTTTCGGAATGGCGCACCAATAACTTCAAAGTCTAATGAGAGGGAAAAAAGCAACGAGAGCGCAATCGGCGCAGTCGTATTTGGCTCTGACCAAGGACTGGTGGGACAGTTTAATGACGTGATCGCCGATTTCGCGGTCAAAACACTTGCCGGCCTGCCCGGTAAGACCCGCGTCTGGGCGGTCGGCGAGCGGGTGAATGCGCGCCTTGCAGACGCTGGTCTGACGATGATGGGAATTTTCACGGTGCCAAATTCTGTACAGGCCATTACCCCGCTGGTGGGGCAGATTCAAATTGAAAGCGAGACACGGCGGGCCAAAGGCGAGTATACGCAACTTTATATTTTTCATAACCGACCACAGGCGGGGGCGCTCTATGAGCCAGTGAGCCAGCGGTTGTTGCCCCTGGACGCAGCCTGGCAGCAAAGTCTGGTCAAAGTAAGCTGGCCGACCAAAAACCTGCCCGAAGTGATGTGCAACGGCACCGCAACTTTGCGTGCACTCATCCGTGAATATCTTTTCATTTCGCTCTTCCGGGCGTGCGCTGAATCTCTCGCCAGCGAAAACGCCAGCCGCCTGGCGGCCATGCAACGCGCCGACAAAAATATTGATGATTTGCTGGAGCACCTTCGCAGCTCCTTCCATCGTTTGCGCCAAAGCGGCATTGATGAGGAACTGTTCGACGTAATCTCCGGCTTTGAAGCACTGGCCAAGGGGAAGGTGCCGCACGATAGACATTGTTTAAAACCAAACTCTGAACGCTAAACCCAATCTGCTACCATGAAGATTCACTCAAAGAAATTCCGGGTCAGGCCGGGCGAGAAAGTTAATCTGAAAACATGGCCGACGAAGGTGAAGCCTATTTGCAAGTTAAAGAAGCAATACCAAAAATTCCTAGAGGAACACGTCGAAGAACTGAGTTCTCTACCAGCAATCAAGAAGATTCAAGCTTGAGAATTTTCAATAAAACAGCGCCCGATCGAGACTGCGGTATTGAATTGCCTCCAGCAAATGCGGGGCTTCGATGTTGTCGGTGCCCGCTAAATCAGCAATTGTGCGCGCGACTTTGAGAATACGATCATAAGCGCGGGCGGAGAGGGAGAGTTGTTCCATGGCTTGCGAGAGCAATTCGGCCTGGGCTTTATCAATCGCGCAGTGGGCGCGGATTTCGGAGTGAGACATTCGCGCATTGCAAGAGGTGAGGCGAGCCTTTGTATCGATAAAGCGTTTAGCTTGTCTCGCGCGGGCAGAAATAATGCGCTCCCGCACGGCGGCAGAAGTTTCGCCGGGCGTGGCGTTCTGCATTTCTGTCAGTGGCAGCGACGGCGCTTCAACGTGTAAATCAATTCTATCCAGTAAAGGGCCAGATATCCTAGAACGATATCTTTGGATATTAGGTACTGTGCAACGACATTCACGCTTCGAGTCTCCCAAATATCCGCAGGGGCAGGGGTTCATCGCGGC
>DATHOB010000217.1:0-6095 GCA_035485355.1 Opitutales bacterium
TTTTTAATTCATGGCCAACATTTTCCCCAAATGGTCCAACGTCGTACCGATCAAACTGGTGATCGCGCTGGGTTTGACTGTGTCTGCGGCGACGGCGGGGGTATGGTATTACTGTTCGCCCAATTACACCAAAGTCGGGTATATGCCGACGCAGCCGGTGCCGTACAGCCACGCCTTGCATGTGGGTCAATTGGGTTTGGATTGCCGCATGTGTCACACTTTTGTCGACCGTTCGGCCCATGCAAATATTCCCGGCCCGAGTGTGTGCATGAATTGCCACAGCCCGGATTTGGGCAACATATTGGGCGATAGCCCGCGCTTGGCCCCCATCCGGGATAGCTACGCCAGCGGCCAGCCGGTGCCATGGATCAAAATCCACAACGAGCCCGATTACGTCTATTTCAACCACGCCGTCCACGTGAACCGCGGGGTGTCATGCGTCGAGTGCCACGGACAGATTAATGAGATGGACACCGTGGCTGAAGCCAAGCCCTTGGGTATGGCGTTTTGCTTGAATTGCCATCGTAATCCGGAGCAGGTCGTCCGCCCGCTGGATAAGGTGTTTGATTTGACCTGGCACGCGGAAAGCACAGAGGCGCAGACGCAAGATGGCTCGAAATTTGTCCATGACTGGAAAGTCCTCCCCCCGCAAAGCTGCTCGGGCTGCCACCGCTAAACACCTTTTCTAATTTCCTGATGAAACTCAAAACCAACCATCCCGCGCCGAGCGAGCGTGAAGCTTCGGGGCCGCGCTATTGGCGCAGCCTGGACGAGCTGTCTTCGACGCCCGCGTTTAAGGATTGGGTGGACAAGGAGTTTCCGGCGGGCGCTTCGATGCTCGAGGGCAATGACCGGCGCAATTTTTTGAAGGTAATGGCGGCTTCGTTTGGTCTGGCCGGGTTGGGTTTGGCTGGCTGCCGCCAGCAAACGCGCCACTTGCTGCCGTATTCCAAGCAGCCCGACCGCATTATCCCCGGCGTGCCGGTATTCTACGCGTCCTCCCTTCCCGGCGCCGAAGAGAGTATTCCGCTGATTGTTGAAACGCATGACGCCCGCCCGACGAAGATTGAGGGCAACCCGAGCTACAAGCTCATGGGCGGCGCGACGAACGTCCACGCACAATCGAGCATTCTTGACCTTTACGACCCCGACCGTGCCCAGCGCAGCAGCGGCCCGGGTGGCGTACCCATGTCCTCGCCGCAAGCGATTGACACGCTCAAGAAAATTTCTTCCGACTACAGTACCAATCAAGGTGAAGGGCTGTATTTCCTGGCCGACAAAAGCAATTCGCCGACCCGCAATGGTTTGGTGCAGAAACTTGCCGCCAAATTCCCCAAAGCCGTATGGGCGGAATTCGAAGCGGTGGACCAAGGCAACCGCGAACGCGCGGCTGCGGCGTATCTTGGCAAAAATGTCCGCCCGATTTACAATTTCTCCCAGGCCACCCGGGTGCTCGCATTGGATAGCGATTTTCTGCACGGCGAACCGGGGCACCTCGCCAATGCCAAAGGCTTTTCGCAAGCGCGCCGCATTCAGAACGGCACTGATGCCGACCCGGAGAAAATGATCCGGTTGTATGCGATTGAAAGTAATTTCTCCCTCACCGGCGCGAACGCTGACCACCGCCTGCGTGTTCCCACCGCCCATCTCATGGGGGCGACAGCGTTGGTTGCGGCGGAAGTTTTCACCCAGTTGGGTAAATCAATTCCGCAATCGGCGGTTGACGCACTGAAGCAGGCCGGAGCGGGAGTTAAAGTGGATCCGAAATGGATCTCCGAATGCGCCAAGGATTTGATCGCGCACGCTGGAAAGTCAGCCATCATCGCCGGGCCGCAATTACCGGTGGAGCTGCATTCGCTCGTGCTCCTGATGAATGCGGCCCTTGGTGCGGGCGGCACGACCATCACGCTGGCCGAATTGCCGGAACAAAACCCGACCGCCTCGTTGGCGGATGTGGCGAAAGCCATCGACGCTGGTTTGGTCAAAACCCTTTTCATTCTTAACGGCAATCCGGTCTATAACGCACCTGGTGACGTGGCGTTTGCGTCCAAGCTCGACAAATTGAAAGCCGCCAAAGGACAAGTCGTTCGCTATGGATATTATGGACGGCAGGCGGACGAAACTTCGGCCCAAGCGGACACCGTTATCGCCGGTTTGCATTATTTGGAAAGCTGGAGCGATGGCCTGACCTGGGATGGCTATTATGTTCCAGTGCAGCCGATGATTCAGCCTTTGTTTGAGGGCCACAGCGAACTCGAAGTCCTCGGCACTTTGATGGGTGACGCCAAGGCGGATGCGTACGGCTATGTGCGCGCAACTTTTGATGCCAAGAAGCTGGAGAAGTCTTTTGAGGAGTGGCTGGCGGTGGGCGTGGCCGGAACTGGTTTCACGGTGGTCACCGGCGGCTTTACCCTCACCAATGCGGAAGGTGTCCTCGCCACGGCGGCGAAGTTTACCGCGCCGGCAGTTGATGATTCCCATTTGGAAGTGCGTTTTGTGCCCGGCATCACTTTTGATGGTCGCTTTGCCAACAACGGCTGGTTGCAAGAATGCCCGGACCCGATGACGAAGCTGACGTGGGATAATGCCATTTTCATCAGCCCAAAGCTCGCCAAGCAAAAATTCCCGGAATTGCTGCCCGGTGGCACCGAGATGAGCAAAGGCCCGCTCGGGGTGCTCACACCACAAGCGCGCGTCAACGACAATGACTTTGTGACGGGGCGGGAAATCGCGCGCGTCGCGGAAATCACCGTCAATGGCACAACGATTAAAGGTCCGGTCAGTATTCTGCCCGGCTTGGCCGATTATACGGTGGTCATTCCTTTGGGTTATGGACGTAAAATCGCCGGTAGCATAGGCACTAAGACCGGTTTCGATGCGTTCCCGATCGTCAGTTCCACGGGTACGATGTCGTGCAGCGCCACCGGCGCGACGATGAAGCTGACGAACGAGACTTACCGCCTCGCCAATGTGCAGGAGCACTGGTCCATGGAAGGCCGCGCCATCATCCGCGAAGCTTCGGTGGATGACTACAAAGCGCATCCGGAATTCGTGAAGGAGATGGACGTCGAGGCGCACTCGCCGGCCATTTACGGCAAAGACCAAAACATGAGCCCGCAGGACAAGGCGACGAACCTTCCGCGCGGTCAATCTCTTTACAACACCCACCCGAACAATCAGCCTGCGCCTAACGTCGCGGTGTGGAACACGCCGGAAAACAAGCCTGATTTCCCGACGCCGCAGCAGTGGGGCATGAGCATTGACTTGAACACGTGCCTCGGTTGCACGGCCTGCCTCGTTGCCTGCCAGGCAGAGAACAACATTCCCATCGTTGGCAAAGACCAGGTAATGCGTGGCCGTGAGATGCACTGGATCCGCCTCGACCGCTATTTCGCCAGCGGTCCGGTCAAAGATGCCAAAGGCAACGAAGTTTATACCGACGCCGGCGACTTGCCGGAAGACCCGCAGGTCAATTTCCAAAGTGTCGCGTGCCAGCATTGCGAATTTGCGCCGTGCGAAAACGTCTGCCCGTTCATGGCCACGTTGCACGACGATTCCGGCCTGAACGTCATGGCCTACAATCGCTGCGTCGGCACAAAATATTGCGCGAACAATTGTCCGTACAAAGTCCGCCGCTTTAACTTTTTCGATTGGAACAAGCGCGAGATTGGCGAATTTTACAAAGGCCCCCTCGGCCCGGATTTCTACGATACCGACGCCAGCCAGCTCACCCGCATGCAGAAGAATCCGGATGTGTCCGTCCGGATGCGTGGTGTCATGGAAAAATGCACCTATTGCGTCCAGCGCATCGAGGCCGCGAAAATCAATGCACGCGTCAAGGCGCAGGATTCCGGCAACACGAAGGTTCCCGATGGCGTCTTGGTGCCCGCTTGCGCGCAGGCCTGCCCGACGGACTCAATCGTCTTTGGCGACGTTTCCGACGCAAACAGCGCGGTCTCCATCGCCAAGAGCTCCGACCGCAACTACGCGGTGTTTGGCTACCTGAACATCCGCCCGCGGACGACTTACCTCGCCAAAATTCGCAATCCGAACCCGGCCATCACCGGCCCGGGCGAGAGCGAGCAGCCGTTGTCGCGCCAGGAATACGACTCGCGCTATGGTCACAAAGCCGGTGACGAAGCGGCCACACCCGAAGCCGCGAAAGCCGCCGCGTCGACGAAGTCCTGAGCGTTTCCTTCCACCCATTACTACCTAATTTCCAACTTCCATGTCGCACGCTGCTGAAGATTCTCACCAAGACGGCCCGGCCGTGCTCGCCAAGGTCAAGCCTTTGGCGGTGCTGCCGCGCAAGCCGCTGGTGCTGAACAACCGCGATTTCCACTGGATCACGGAAAAAATCTGCCGCATTGTGGAAGACCCCGCGCCAACTTGGTGGTGGGTGTGCTTCGTCATTTCCGTGGCGATTGCGTCCTTCTTGGGTGTTGGCTTGCTGTGGCTCGTTTCCACTGGTGTAGGGGTGTGGGGTCTGCGCACACCGGAGTTCTGGGGGTGGGACATTGTCAATTTCGTGTGGTGGATCGGGATCGGCCACGCTGGCACGTTGATTTCCGCCGTGTTGTGCTTATTGCGGCAAAAATGGCGCACGGCTATTAACCGCGCCTCCGAGGCGATGACCATTTTCGCCGTGATGTGCGCGGGTGTTTTCCCGCTGTTCCACGTCGGGCGCGTGTGGCTGGCGTGGTGGCTCTTCCCGATTCCGAATTCGCAAGGCATGTGGCCGAATTTCCGCAGTCCGCTCGAGTGGGACGTGTTCGCCGTCTCGACGTATTTCACCGTCTCCGTGCTGTTCTGGTACATGGGCATGGTGCCGGACTTGGGCACGCTGCGCGACCGCGCGGTGAAGAAATGGCGCAAATATTTTTACGGCATTCTCGCCATGGGCTGGCGCAATTCGACGCGCCACTGGAACAATTACGAGATGGCCTATTTGATTTTGGCCGGGCTGTCCACGCCGCTGGTGTTGTCGGTGCACACCATCGTGTCGTTCGACTTCGCGGCGTCGCTCATCCCCGGCTGGCATACGACGATCTTCCCCCCGTATTTTGTGGCCGGCGCCATTTTCTCCGGCTTTGGCATGGTGCTGACTCTCGTGCTGCCACTGCGCTCGATGTTCAAGCTGCATGACCTCATTACGCAGCACCACATCGACTGCATGTGCAAAATCCTGCTGGCGACGGGTAGCATGGTCGGCTACGCGTACGCGATGGAGTTCTTCATCGCCTGGTATGGCGGCAACATTTACGAAGGATTCGCATTCATCAATCGCGCGTTTGGCCAGTATGCGTGGGCGTATTGGATCATGATTTCCTGCAATGTCATCTCGCCGCAATTTTTCTGGTTCCGCAAAGTGCGCGAAAATACGGCGCTGGTCTTCATTATCGTGCTCTTTGTCAATTGCGGCATGTGGTTCGAGCGCTTCGTGATCATCGTCACCTCGCTGGCCAATGACTTCCTGCCCTCGAGTTGGGGCTACTTCTCGCCGAGCATTGTGGACATTTTCACCTTCGTCGGCACGATGGGCTTCTTCAGCACGCTGTTCCTATTGTTTGTGCGGTTCCTGCCAATGTTGCCGATTGGGGAAATCAAACACGTCACCCCGCAGGCCGACCCGCATTTTCACCCGGAAGAACATGACGCCAGCCCTGCGGTCGCCGCGATGGCGGCGAAAGGAGGCCATTCATGAGCGAGGAAATTTTTGGCATCATGGCGGAGTATAAGAACCCCCATGACATCTACGAGGCCGCGGGCAAGTTCCGCGATGCTGGCTACGGTTGTTCGAAGAAGTGGGACACCTACACCCCATTTCCCGTGCACGGGCTGGAAAAGCAAATGGGCGTGGGCCGCTCGCATGTGCCGTGGATTGTCCTGCTCGGCGGCATCACCGGCTTCACCACCGGCGTCCTCATCACCTGGTACATGAACGGTTTCGATTACCCGCTCGTGGTCGGTGGCAAGCCTTACTGGAGTATGATTTTCCCGTTTCCGGTGATGTACGAGTGCACGATTTTGTTCTCCGCGTTTGGTGCGTTCTTTGGCCAGTTCCTGACCAACGGCCTGCCGCGCCACCACCACGC
>DATHOB010000218.1:0-5640 GCA_035485355.1 Opitutales bacterium
TCGCCGCCTGCTTTTATCCACCCTGCTCGCCACCGCCGTGGCCATGCCCGCGCTCCGCGCTGCGGATGCCGCGCCTGCCGCCGACGCCAATGCGCCGATTGTCATCTCTAAACCCAAAACGACGTATGATGTGACCGTCACCGACGAGGGCCGCACTTACATGCTTAACAACGGCATCGTCGCCGCCCGCATCAATAAAACCAGCGGCGAGCTCCTGAATCTTTATTACTACGGCAAGGATGTCGCCGGACACGACCAGGGTGCGGTCGGCGTGTGGGAGCAGGATCCATCCGTTGCGGCGCAGAGTAATGCGCTGACGGACTCCGTCACCATCGACCCGGCGAAAAACGGTGGTGAACGCGGCGAAGTCTCCATCAAGGGCGTCTCCGGCGGCACGCTCACACTGGGGCCGAACGCGCCGGGCGGCGGCACCAATTTTGACATTGAAATCCGTTATTCCATCGGCCGTGGCGATAGTGGCGTTTACGCCTACGCGATTTTCTCGCATCCCGCCGCTTACGGCCCGGGCCGGATGGGCTCGGAAAGCCGCTTTATCTTCCGCGTCAACCAGAGCTTTGACTGGATTTCCGTAGATAAGGATCGCAACATGCTCGCCGCCGGGCCGTTGAACTGGGGCACTGGCGTGGTCGTGCACGCGAAAGAACAGCGCATCATGAGCCAGGGGCCGTATACAAATTCGGTCGAGCACAAGTACTCTTACAACGGCGTTCAATTCAAAATCCCCGCCTACGGCTGGTCGAGCACCTCGGAGCATATTGGCGTCTGGTTCATTAACCCGACCTCCGAGTACCTCAGCGGCGGCGCGACCAAGCTCGAATTGCAAACCCACTACGGCGACAATGACGATCCGGATCCCATCATTCTCGATTACTGGAAGGGCAGCCACTACGGACAGAACACGTTCCTCAATGTTGCGGCCAACGAAGACTGGAGCCACGTCGTTGGCCCGATTTTCCTTTATGTCAATTCATTGGAAAGCTTCAAGCGGCCTACGAAGGCGGAGCTTGATACTTTCACCGCTTCCTACGGCAACCCCATCATACCCGCGGCGTGGCAAGACAACCAGACCGCCTTGTTCCAAAATGCCCTCGATCAAGCCAAGATGGAAAAATCCAAATGGCCGTATGATTGGGTGAATGGCGTGGACTATCCGCACAAAGACCAACGCGGTAGCGTGTCGGGTCAACTCGTGCTCAATGACGTGTATGCGCCCAAAGGCACCAGCACCAAACTGCCCCATCTCACAGTCGGCCTCTCCCATCCTTGGCCTTCGGACAACGACTCGGATGCCGGTGGCCACTTTGGCTCGGAACAGAGCTGGGTGCGCGATGGCACTTATTACCAATTCTGGGAAAACGGCACCGAGGACGGCAAATTTACCATCGATAAAGTCCGCCCCGGCAACTACACCCTGCACGCGTTTGCCGACGGAGTATTGGGCGAATTTGCCCGCACGAACATCACAGTTGAGGCTGGCAAAAGCATCGACTTGGGCAAGCTGGAGTGGAAACCCATTCGCTACGGCACACAGGTGTTCGATATTGGCATTCCCGACCGCAGCGCGCGGGAATTCCTCAAAGGTGATGGCGACAATTACTGGTTGTGGGGCTGGCCGGTGCGCTACCCGCTGTTGTTCCCGAACGACCTGACTTACACGGTCGGTAAGAGCACCCCGAGCAAGGATTGGTTCTTTGAGGAAGTGCCTCACGGCACTGCCGATCCGACACTGTTCTTGAATCCCGCGGCCAAAGATCCCGCCAACCAGCGCTTTGGCTGGGTCAAAGCCCAATCACGGGAAGAATTTCCCACTACGACTGGCGACGCCGGAGTGTGGCGCCAGTTTGGCAATGGCCGGGCAACAACCTGGACCATCAAATTCAACATGGACAAAGCGTCGCAAGGTTACGCGACGTTCCGTATTGCACTTGCCGGAGCGGACGGCGCGGGGGGCGCGACCGTCGGGGTCAATGGCCAAGACGTGGGCCGTGTCGGAGCAATGGCCACCAATGCCCTGCGTTATAACACGGACCAAGGCGTCTGGCAGGAACGCGATGTGCGGTTTGACGCCTCGCTACTCAAGCCGGGTGAAAATCAGATCACCATCACCGTTCCGGCGGGCGACCTGGACAGCGGCCTCGTATATGATTACCTGCGCCTCGAATTGAACGAGTATTACAAACTCGATGGCACGCCTCTGACCCCACCCAAATCGTAACCGCCGGTATTATTTCCTGCCATGAAACTGCCATGTCGCATACTCGGCTTGGTCATTGCATTGACCTGTTCGGCTTTGGCCAGCGCCGCAACTTCGCCGACGCCGCCAGCAGACCCCGCCGCCGCCAACACGGGCACGCAAGGCACGGATGAAGCCAACCTCACCGATGCCCAGCGCGCCGCCGAGGAAAAAAGCGCGGATGCCGCCGCCGCCGCGGCCAAGCAAGCGGTGGACACAGCCAACCCCAAGCACTTGCCCGCCTTCCCCGGGGCGGAGGGCTTTGGCGCGCTGGCCACGGGTGGGCGGGGAGGAGAAATCGTTCATGTGACGAATTTGAACGACTCCGGGGATGGCTCATTCCGCGACGCGGTGAGCAAACCCAACCGCATTGTGGTATTCGACGTCGGCGGCATAATCAATATCACCAAGGAAGTGACGGTGAGCAGCAACACCACCATCGCTGGCCAAAGCGCACCGGGCGACGGCATTTGCATATATGGCAACGGAGTTTCGCTGGGCGGCCAGTCCAACATCATTGTGCGCTATGTGCGCTTCCGCCAGGGCATCGCTGGCAATAAAGGCAGCAAGGCACTGGGCATGGACAAGAGCAGCAACATCATCATCGACCATTGCTCCATTGAATGGGGACGCTGGGACGATATTGGGATGACGGTTGGCAGCACCACCATCACCTTGCAAAACTGCATCATGGCCGAGGGCATCAACCCGCAAAGTTTCGGCGCACTCATTGATACAGTAACGAACATCAGCCTCAGTCATAACCTCTGGATGAGCAATGAAAGCCGCAACCCCAAAGCGAAAGGCACCGTCCAGTACATTAACAATGTCGTGTATAATTGGGGCATCACGGGCTTGTGCGGCGGGCATTCCGGCGCAAATCATGACCTCGATGTCATTGCCAATTATTTTATCAAGGGCCCCTCATCGAACAATCAGTTTGCCGGCCAGTTTCTGCCGACGGATCATGTTTTTCAGGACGGCAATCTCGTGGATTTGGATCTCGACGGCACCCTCAACGGCAAACCCGTGACGGAAGCCGGGTTCAGCGACAAAAACGGCTCGCCCACGTTTGTCAAAGCGCCCGCGATGCACCCGGCTATCGCGGTTTCCGTGGACACCGCGCAGGCGGCCTATGCCAAAATCGTTGACGGCGCCGGTTGTTCGCTGCACCGCGACTCGGTGGATGTGCGCCTCATCCGCGAACTGACTTCACTGGGCAAAACCGGCAAAACCCTGCCCCACACCGACCCTACGGGCGAGGCCCTCGCCGGGGGCATGGGTGAAATCAAATCCGGAACTTTGCCCGCGGGCGCGGACAAAAACGGCATCTCCGACGCGTGGGAAAAAGCCCACGGCCTGAATCCGAACGACCCGGCGGACGCCACCAAACTGAATGCGGCCGGCTACATGAACATTGAAGATTATCTGAACAGTCTGGCCGTTACCGCCGCCCCCAAAGCCGAGTCTGCAGCGGCCGCGAAATGAATTCCTTGCTAACCGTTGAATAGTTATTTAGGATGGGTAAAATTTTGGTGTCATGAAATTCAAACCCGCAGGTCTCATTGTTTGGGTCGCGGTAATTGCCGCAGCAGTTGCGTTGTGGATGCACAACCAACCCGCAAGCACTGCTGCATCTGCACCCCAGCCCGCCGCAACCGCCGCCACAACTACCGCAGTGCCAGCCGCCAAAGCCCCCGTGGTCGCGGCCACGACCGCCAAGCCCTATCCCTTTGCCACTTCCGTTGTCTCCGGCCTCCCGGTGGGCCCGAAGGATTCCGTCGTGACGCTCGAACAAGACGGCTATCAAGTGAAACTCGCGAGCGCGCAGGAAGCGGACACATTTAAGAAAAACCCGTCGGTGTATATGGCGAAAATCACTGAAGCCTACCAAACCGCCAAACCCTGCCCGATGACCGTCTGTCCCGTTATGGGCGGCACGCTCGATTCCGACGCCTTCGTTTTTGTTTATGAAGGTCGCCAATTCAAATTCTGTTGCGATTCGTGCCTGGATGATTTCAACAAAGATCCGGCCAAGTTTGTGAGCATGTGGGATGATGCCGCCGCGGGCAAGCCCATCACCCCAACTTCCGTTGCCGCCGCCGTGCCCGCGGCTACCGCAACCGGAACTCCGGCAGTGCAAGTAAAACAGTAACGACCACTCCGTCTATCCGCGGCGGTTCAAAACGTCGCCCGTGGAGTAAGATGGTGTAAATGCACAATGTCTGCGTTTGAGGCATTGAGTAATTGCTTCACCAAAAGAAAAAATGGCAGGGATGTTAAATTTTCGTCAAGGCGGATTTGGAATAATTTGCAACTTGCCCATGTTAGGCAACGTTACTACCTTGTTGGCTTTAATTTCGGTCGTACCCTCGCACCCGTCATGTTCAAGTCCAGCCGACTGGTTTTCGCCATTCTGCTCATGTTTGTTCTCGCTGCTCCCATGGCCGCCCACGGCCAGGATGCGGCGGGAGTGATGCATTGCCAGCCTGGCCCATGGGGACGTATTGAATACCGCTACATTTATCTAGCGGCGCCAGACAACATTCTCGACGAATACCCGTTGCCCAGTCCGCAATCCCGTTGGTGCTTTGTGGGGCACAATTTGGAGTGGGTGCAGGCATTTCTCGCCACCACCGGGTTGGATTCCGCCACCATCACCCGCCTCGCCGCAGATCCGCGCAGCAAGGCCGACGAGGAAGGGGTTGTCACGCTGTTCCCCACCGAAGATGAAGTGCGCGATATGTCCCCTGCGGTGCGCGAGACATTGTATAAAGAACTAGGAAAATATGATTACAATCCTTTCTACCATGATCCCATTTGCGTGCCCGATGGCGATGTGGACGCCTGGCTGCATGGCACCGACGTGCCAAAAAATGTCGTGGATATCATCCGCACGCTCATTTATCGCAATGGCGCGGGTTATTTTTTCAGCGACTTGCGCCTCATCCTCAAATACGCGCAAAGTGACGCCGAGGCCCGCCGGTGGACAAAGGCCCTCACCCGCGTTCGCGCGGTGGTTGCCGACCTGAAAGTGGATAAAACCGATGATCTACCGACGCTGCGCCGTTATTGGAGCGCCGATTTTCATCGCAGTGATTCACTCCCCATGCTCGACGCCGCCGTCGAAATAGAAGGCGGGAGTACCCTTGATCTCACCCATCTCTTTCCGCCGCTACCCCGGCGCCTCGTTTATTCCTATGCTACTCCGGATATCGAGCGCACCGGCCAGACCCCAAACTGTCATTGGACTTCGTTGAATTTTTTCAACTACACCCAACAAAACATACTGCTCGACCTCAAACTCGCCACCAGCGCCGTATTATCCGATTATGTCACAGCCAGCCCTCCGTATGCTTATGGTGACGTGTTCTTTTTCCTCAATG
>DATHOB010000219.1:0-5859 GCA_035485355.1 Opitutales bacterium
CGAAGATAACGCGCTCAAACGTTTCGCCCAAACGCCCGACGACCAGAAGCCCCGCTTCAACTGGCGCGAGGTCATCGGCAACTCCACTGTCGTGCAGCCCGACGTCATGATCGTCGCCGAGGGCGTCGCCCGCCATTTTGACCTGGCGGAAATTGCCGACACCGTCGGCGCCGCGCTGACGGACCTGCTGCTCTCGCGCCAGGTGGCCGACATTTACACCGAGCAGAACCGCCACCTCGTCGCCGAAGTCGCCCGCGAAGTCGGCGAGGAAATCGTCGCCCGCTGGGCCGCGAACAAGGACCGCGTGCTCGCCGAGGACGAAATCAACCGCATTATCGAAAAGGCGCTGGTGCACCAGAACCAGCACGACGTGGCGATGAGCCTCGTGTTCAAGCGCGCGCGCGCGGCCTCGCCCGCCGCCGCCAATGGCGACGGCTCGGGTTCGGTGGTGGCCGGGGAAATTTTGCCGGTCCACGTCCGCCTCATCCGCCGCAACGGCATGGTCGTGCCATGGGACCAGAACAAGGTCGAGATCGCCGTACGCAAAGCCTTCCTCTCGCTCCATGTGGATAGCGAGCCCGCGGTGCGCGTCGCCGAGGCCGTCAGCGGTCGCGTGCGCGACATGGGCCAGGCCTTCGTCTCCATCGAGGACGTGCAGGATCTCGTGCAGGAAGAGTTGATGCGCCACGGCCACTTCAAAGTCGCCGAGACGTACATTCTTTACCGTGCCGAGCGCTCCCGCCGCCGCGTGACCGATGCCGCCACCACCACGCCGGACGACGCCCGCCAGGAACAGATCATCTTCATCAAGCGCGAAGGCGGCCAGACCGAGATGTGGGACGGCGCCGAGCTGCGCGCTCGTATCGCCTTCGCCGCCATCGATCTCGACCTCTGCCTCACGCGCGACCAGATCGAAATCGAACTGCGCCGCTCCCTCTCCACCGAGATGACCCGCGAGGATTTGCAGCAGACCGTCATCCTCAACGCCAAGACGCTCATTGAGCGCGACGCCGACTTCGCCAAGTTCGCCGGTCGCATTCTCCTCTCGTATATTTATGAAGAAGTGCTCGGGTGGGACATCCTGCGCGACGGCATCGGCGCGCTGAAGCCCTTCCACGTCCGCCACTTCAAGAAAAACCTCGAGCACGCCGCGCGCATCGAGCGCCTCAACCCCGCGCTCCTCAAGTATGACCTCGGCAAACTCGCCGAAGCGCTCGACCCGATGGCCGACCTCGAATTTGACTTCCTTGGCATCCAAACCCTGTACGACCGCTATCTCGTGGTCGACAAGACGCGCACGCCCGCGCGCCGCATCGAAACGCCGCAGTATTTCTGGATGCGCGTCTCCATGGGTCTCTTCCTCAATGAGCCCCGCGAGCGGGAAGACTGGATCATCCGCCTCTACAATCTGTATAAGAACCGCCGCTTCTGCTCCTCGACGCCCACGCTCTTCAACGCGGGCACGCTGCACTCGCAGCTCTCCTCGTGCTACCTCTACAAGGTGGACGACAATATCGAGAGCATCATGATGCGCGGCATCGCCGAAAACGCCTTCCTCTCCAAATGGGCGGGCGGCCTCGGCGGTTCGTGGACGGCAGTGCGCGGCACGGGCGGCTACATCAAGGGCACCAATGGCGAAAGTCAGGGCGTCATTCCCTTCCTCAAGCTGCACAACGACCAATTGGTCGCGGTGAACCAGGGCGGCAAGCGCCGCGGCTCCGGCTGCGCGTATCTCGAAACGTGGCACAACGACGTGCTCGACTTCCTCGAATTGCGCCGCAACACCGGGGACGACCGCCGCCGCACCCACGACATGAACACGGCCAACTGGATTCCCGACCTGTTCATGAAACGCATGGAAGCCCGCGAGGACTGGACGCTCTTCCGCGCCAACGAAACCGCCGACCTACACGAGCTGTATGGCCGCCGCTTCGAGGAACGCTACCACCATTACGAGCAACTCGCCCGCGATGGCAAAATCTTCGGCAAGACCATTCCCGCCATCGAGCTGTGGAAGCTGATGCTCAAAATGCTCTTTGAGACCGGCCACCCCTGGATCACCTTCAAGGACCCGTGCAACATCCGCAGCCCGCAAGACCACGCTGGCGTCATCCACTCCTCGAATCTCTGCACCGAGATCACGCTCAACACCAGCTTCGAAGAAACCGCCGTGTGCAACCTCGGCTCCGTCATCCTCGACACGCACCTCAAGCCCGACGGCTCGCTCGACCACCACGCCTTGCGCGAGACCATCCGCGTCGCCGTCCGTGCGCTCGACAACGTCATCGACATCAACTTCTACCCGACGAAAGCCGCCGAGACTTCCAACATGCGCCACCGGCCCATCGGCCTGGGCGTCATGGGCCTGCACAACGCCCTCTATCAGCGCGGCCACGCCTTCGCCTCGGCGGAAGCCGTCGAGTTCAACGACGAATTCATGGAAGCCATCGCGTTCTACGCGTACGAAGCCTCCAGCGACCTCGCGGGTGAGCGCGGCACCTATTCCTCCTACCACGGCTCCAAGTGGGATCGCGGCATCCTCCCGCAGGACACACTCGAGCTGCTCGAGCAGGAACGCGGCATCGCCATCGACGTCCCCCGCGGCGGCCGGATGGACTGGACGCCCCTGCGCCAGAAAATCAAGCGCCAGGGCATGCGCAACAGCAACGTCCTCGCCATCGCGCCCACGGCCACGATCTCGAATATTATGAGCACCTCGCCGTGCATCGAGCCGTATTACAAGAACCTCTTCGTGAAGAGTAACCTCGGCGGCGAATACACCGTGCTCAACAACGCCCTCGTCAAGGAGCTGAAGAACCGCAACCTCTGGGATGCGGAGATGCTCGATCAGCTCAAATACTTCGACGGCGAACTGGTGAAAATCGACCGCATCCCGGCGGATCTCAAGCAGATGTTCGCCACCGCGTTCGACATCGACTACACCTTCGTGCTCGACGCCGCGGCCCGCCGCCAGAAGTGGATCGATCAGTCCCAGTCCGTCAACCTCTTCCTCGGCAAGCCCGAGTTCAAGACGCTCTCGCACATGTATCGCGCCGCCTGGCGCAAGGGGCTGAAGACGACGTATTACCTGCGCACCCTCGGCGCGTCGAACATCGAGAAGGCCACCGTCGCGGTGAAAAAGGAAACGCGCGGCCACATCGGGCGCAGCGAGGACGAGGCCCCCGGCATCGCCGCCGCGGTCGAATCCGGCAGCACCACGCCCCCCATGCCCGCGCGCGTTTACTCCGAGGAGGAGAAATCCGCCTGCAGCCTCGAAGCGCGTCTGCGCGGCGAGTCCTGCGAAGCGTGCCAGTAAAATATTTGCCACGATGGGTAGTGTCCTTTTTCGGGACACTACCCATCGGTTTTGTCGTCAACGGAGACGTCTATTTAAGGGAGCTATACACCTGACGCGTAACGTCGAAATGGCTTGTAGTAATACAGAATTTTGATAGACATTTATTTATGTCATTTCAAACCCGCATTCCCCTCATTCGACAAATTGAGGAAAATAGGTCTTCGTCGGTAATTTGCTTTCTTACCAGTGTGCGTCCTGGGGTTAATGCCCAAATTACCGATGAGCAGGTTCGTGTTTTTTTTGACCATCTCCTCTCGCTTAGTGTGTCGCCAGTCGAAAATTTGGACGTATTTTTATGCAGCAACGGAGGCTCTAGCACAGTGCCCTGGCGTCTAGTTGCTCTCTTTCGTGAGTTTGCAAAAAAATTTAATGTTTTAGTGCCGTTTCGTTCCTATAGTGCCGCCACTCTAATTTCTTTGGGCGCAGACGAAATCGTGCTGCATCCATTCGCTGAGCTGGGACCGATTGACCCCACTGTCTCAAATAATTTTAATCCGGTAGATAAGAATGGAAACCAGTTAGGTATCAGCGTTGAGGATGTTCGCGCTTATGTGAGCTTCATCAAGGATACCGTAGGTATAACGCACGAAGATGAATTAATAGAGGCGATAAAAATACTTGCGGAAAAAGTTCACCCATTGGCCTTGGGCAATGTCGAAAGATTTGTGATGCAGTCGCGTATGACGGCCAAAAAGATATTGAAAACCCATATGCGAGAAGAAGCGGACGATCACAAAATAAATGAAATCATGGAAACAATGGTTTCTAAATTATATTTCCATGGCCATCCTATTAATCGCTGTGAAGCTGGAACCGACCTCCGTTTAAAAGTCGCTAAGCCTGCGCCCACTCTCGAAAATCTAATGTGGCAGCTTTATTGTGATTTTGAGAAGGATTTTAAAAATAATGAAGCCTATCTTCCCGGTGTAACCCTAGCAAAAATGGGAATAGACGCCATACAAACCGCGCCGCCAATCCCTATTCCACCTTTACCTCCTGCCCCACAACCGACAGTTCCCCCAATTCCCGCCATTAACCACAAAGAAGATTTGTTGCTGGTGGCTATCGAAGACACAAAGGTAAGCAGCACACTTCAAAGCACCCAACATTTTCAGCAAACAGTTGATCGTAATGGCACCGTATTAACCAACTATCAAAAACTTATCGCCTACGGGTGGAAACACGAAAAAGCCTGAGCTAAATATCCTCGGAGGCAATTAGAATATCTGGACCTGGTGCTACGGCAATAATTTCACCTGTAATTGAGATTTCTTGCGGAAATTCCCTTGGGTTCACGGGCACAATTTCGGTTTTAGGCAATGTAGTAGAAACCTCGGCGGGGGTTACGCGGAAGCTGTTCAAAAGCAATAGTGGATCAATGGCGGTCATGCGTGTATGTAAAGGTATGCGAATCAAATATAGGCTATTCCGGGTTTTTTATCAACTTCAAATTTTGGGGGACATATGAACACATGAAGATATATTGATAAGACGTTTACGGTTTCTCCTTGTGCTTGGCAACATGGAAATCATCTTTATAATTGGCTTTGTATCAACTTGTTGCAATAGACAATTAAGCTCATTCACCTATTTAAGATACGCCGCGAGGGGGCTGTTGAGGCGGCGGATTTCCTCCGCAACAAGTTTCGCCATTTGCGTGGCGCCGGCTTTCACAAAGTGGGCCTTGTCGGGCACTTGTTGCGAATTAGGCAGGTAGAAGCTTTTCGCGCCGTCCGGGCCGACGGAGTTGAGCCATTCGACCCCGCGGGCATTGAGATCCACGACCTGAACGTTTTTAGCCGTACCTGCCGTGTAGCAGGCGGCCGCATACGGCCCGAGCCGGTTGTTGAGTTCCACCGTGCCCTGCCATTCATAGAACGCGGAGGGCGTGACGAAAAGGGGCGTGGCCTGCTTCGCGCGAACTTCGTCGGCCATTTGGCCGAGCGTGTCCACAAATTCGGGAACATAGACCGGCCCGTGCGCGGTGCCGGAGTCATTGGCGCCAAATTGCATCAGAACGTAGTCGCCGGGTTGGACTGCGGCCATGATTCTCGTCCAATTGGAGCTACCCTTGAACGATCGGATATTGGCGCCGCCCTGGGCCTGATTGTTCACCTTGACCTGGTCGTTAAAAAACTGGCCAAGCTCCATGCCCCAGCCTTCCTGCACGGTGGTGGAGGCGTAATTGCTGACCGTAGAATCTCCCGCGAGCAAGATGGTGACGGGCGGAAGCACGGCGGCCGGTTTTGCTTCTACGGCGGGAGCAGGAGCAGGAACCGGCGCAGGTGCCGGAGCGGGTGCGGGCGCGGTCACGGCCACCGGCTGGGCTGGCGGTGTGCTCGGGGCAGTTGCAACCGCTGGCGCACTGCTGGTCGGAGCTGCAGTGTTGCTCGCTGGGCTGTTGCAGCCAGCGAGCAAAGTGAAAAGCAAACCGCAGAGAGCGAATGATGCAGGGGTGGGGCGCATGGGGAGGAACTCCAATAATTTACGGTTTTTCGCGG
>DATHOB010000220.1:0-3580 GCA_035485355.1 Opitutales bacterium
CGCATCCGCCTCGTCCGGGCTTGAGCCAACGCGTTTTTTGTAGTCCTCTTTGCGTTCAACTTCGAGTTGGCCGGAGCTGTTCCATTTCGCTTTGCGTCCGACAATTTGCGCCTTTAAGTCCGGGTCAGACGGCCAAATGTACTGGCAAGCTTTAAGTTTTTTCACACCCTCACCCCAAACCTCCGAAATTTTATTCCGATAACCATTTCCAAAGCGCTCTTCACTGCCACCGTGAAACTCGTTGATGCTCCAGCCCAGCTCGCGGATGCGGTGGTACATTGGCAGGCCCAAGCCGTCCGCGTCTCCACTGATTTCAACATCGCGCAAGCCCGTTTCCTTGCGCGTGTCGACGAACAAACCGACAAACCGGCCAACTGCGGCCATGGTGTCGCGCTCAACCCATTTGTGTTTCAGGGTCACGCGGTTGCCCAAGCGATGTGCGAAAACATTTTTGTCCCGGCCGGCCGCGAAGTCGCAGAAACCGTGCTGCTGGCCGTTCATTGAGTTAAAGACCGGCTGATTCTCAAGCATTCGGTCATACTCACCGAGCGACATGATGGCGTCCTGAACAGTCTGGCTAAAATTGCCAAAAACCGTTGATTGCACGAAAGGATTGTCTTCGCCGTGCTTGTCGATGAGCCGCTGAATGTCGGCGCGGTCGAGCCAGTAGCCATCCTCGGCCAGGCATTCCATGCGGGTCAGCTTATGGTGTGTGTAGTGTCGGGCCGCGCTGGTCTCCATCTCGTAGAACGAGCCTTGCGGGTCTCCCGGCGAGCCGATGGCCGCAAAAAATGTCGGGTTGCAACGATCCTCGGCTGCTTTGCAAATTTCAGGGGAAACCCCCTGGCACTCATCAATGGCGATAAACAACGGCCTGTCTGCGTCTTTGTGGTACCCTTGAAAATAATGCTCGTTTTTGGTTGAAACACCGTGATACGCGTCCACCCAATTTTTATTTTTTGCATCATACCGTTTAATGCCGGTCGCCTGAAACTGCCATTTGTTGGGATCAAACAGGTGCGCGTAAGAATTCAAGGATGGAATCAACTGGCCCTCAATCTGACGCCATACGCCGGCAGTGGAAACCACAACGCAATCCAGAATTTCGACGGCGTACAGAATCGCGGCGGTTAGCACGCGCCGGGTCTTGCCAACCTCGTTGGCGCATCGGATGACGACACGAGACCTAGGTTTAAAAATATCGCGCAGCATCGCCGTCTGCTTGGGGTGCAACCGCATCCCAAGCCGAACCTCAGCGTAGCCGTCGGGCGTTGCCAGCTTTTCGGCGCGCGCGCGGACGGATTTGTCAGCCATGGCTTCAGCGACAGTCATTTGCTCTTCGCTTTCTGCTTGGCCAGCTCCAAAGCCACCTGCTCGCCGACGTCGAGTTTTACGGTCAATTCCATTTCAGAATTGCGCCATTTTTTGCCCTGCCTGTTTTTGAGCCAGAAAATCAACGATGTCGCATCTGGAGGATAGTGCTTAATAATTGGCGTTTGGACTATTTCTGAAATTCCATCACCGACCGAAACGGTTCTAATATCAACATCGTTATGGCTGTAACCCAAAGCTCGCGCATAAAGCGACTCAACAACCTTGCTGTCAGCCTCTTCCTTTCCGGATTTTATGGACTCCAAAAACTTTGGGTGTTTATGCTTCCAATTATTCAAGGTGGACTCAGGGACGCCGAAGTGAATCGCCAACTCGGCATCAGTCGCACCGAGCAGGCACATGCGAAACGCCATACGGCAATACTCAACACGGTAAAGCGTTGGTCTGCCATTCGGTTTCTTGTCAGCACGTTTCGTCACTTTGGCCATTTCAACCCAATTTCCCAATTTTGCAATCACCCAAAGGTGAACCCAAATTAGCAGTTCGCCCCTTGCCGTGCACGATCACAAACCCCGTTCTCTCAATCCACTCCCTGGCGGTTTCAGCGTCCGTAGTGCCGTCTTGGAAACGATAGCCGGCGGACACCATCCACCGGACATACCGAACCGAACGCCCCAGAGCCGCGGCCAACTGCTTCGGTGTGAGCTGCTCGTTTTTCACTCAAACTCCACCCACGTCTGCTCAGCGTACTGCGCCGCGGTCGTCTTGATCCTGCCCTCCTTGGCAGCGCACTCCACCTCGGCCACCACACGCTCGCACTTGGTGCCATCGCGCTTAATCCTTCCCATCCACTTTTGCCGGTCATTTTCCCACCCCACCCCAAGCGCGGCGTGGAAACGGGCGGTTAGTGCGGCTTGTTCGGGGCTGAATGACGGCGCATGGCGCTTGCTGGAAGCTTTGTGGTCTTTATGGATGGAGACTGGAGACTGGAGACTGGAGACTGGAGAGCCATTTTTTGGCATCGGTTTGGCATCGGTTTGGCATTGCTTAGGCAATGCTTGAGCATTGCTTAGGCATTGCTTGTGCCATCGGGCTTCAGCCCCGGAACGACCCCGACTGGTCATCGCCTGGCGGAACTCATTTTGCTCATCCCGCACCTTTTCAAGCCGTGGATTTTTACCACCCGGAAACTTGGAAAGCACCAAATCAGTGACCTTGCAGCCTGCGATGCGGTCACACGTCTTGCGGTCATCCGGGATCGATTCGCGTCCCCATTCGTAGCACAGCAGGCGGATGTATGCACCGACCTCTTGGGCGCTCATATCTATGGTGCCGCCCAAAAAATCATCCACGTAAAATTGAAATGCCGGAGGTTTGTTCATTTTAAAACATCACTTTCGCCAAAACTAACCCCCGCCACCGAAGTCCTTCTTAACAGCCTGAGCACTGCCGGCCGGCCAGAGTTTGGTTGCCCGCAAACGCGCGACCTCTGAACGGCGGAATATTGGATTCCATTAAGGCACTTGCCCTCATCCGCTTCACGGCGCGGCAGGCATTGGCTGAAGTCCTTCTGAGTGGTGGTGGGGAAGATCATAAACTTTCCATCACGGCCTTGATAAATTCCGCCGCCAAAACCGGATTAATGGCGTTGCCTGCGCCCTTTAAAAGCGGCACGCGGCCAGGCACTTTTCCGGCGAGTGGAAACGAGGCAATGGCGTTCATGATTATTTCTTTTTCTTCTTCGCTCGCATGGCTGAACGAATCCCGCAAAGCCCCCATTCCACCGGGAAACCCATCAACCAAAGGCTGAAGAACGGATTCAGGCTCCGGGATACGCCGCGCTTTTCCGTCCCGGCAGGGGATGATGTCGAATTGAGACCAGAAACCTGCCACCCCAAATATTCCGTCGTCCGGCCCGTCGCCTCCCGGCTCGGCCTTGGCGGCCCATCCGGCTCGTGTGTCGCTGGGGTTGTCCACCCCGCCATCACCACTTGCTGACTCAATGGAACCCCCGTGTCGTGCGGCCTCGGCGGTTTGTTGCCCTGGCTGTGATCCTGTGCCGTAGGGCTGACCCAGCCCGCCAATTGCGCCACTCGCGGTAACTGGTCCAGCCGCGCGCGCTCCGTCCCGTCCGGGTTCGTTCCTGTCGTGCTCATGCCGGGCGTGTCCTTCCAGTCGCGGCTGCTCGGAGTGGGCCAGCCCCCCCCCGATTATGGTCTGAGCTATCGCGCCCAATCCGTGACCCGAT
>DATHOB010000221.1:0-21030 GCA_035485355.1 Opitutales bacterium
TGCCCGATGCCCGAGGGCAAATATGCGCCGCCGCGGCGCGAGGGGGCATCGGCACTGAAGGGGCCAGCGATGGCCCAATCGTGCGGGAGGGAAACGGTGTTCCACTGGGTCAAATCCACATTGGGCAGGTCAGTGCGGTGAAAGAGCCACGCGGATTCGAGCGGCAAAGTGAGGCGCGCGCCTGCGGGCGCGGCGGGAATGGCGGTGGTGGTATCCGCGGGGCTTTGGGCCAAGGCCGGAGTCGTAGCCAGCGCAAAAGAAACTAAGAGTGAAAGGGTGGGGTGGAATTTCATGGGAACAGGGGGAGGTAAATTAGAACAAAGCCGCAGCGGGATGCAAAGCATAATGCGGACGAGCGTGGATGGGTAAAAGTGCTGAACTACATTCGCCACGCTTCACATTTTCACAAAAAAATCAGTTGTGCTCGACACCATGCTTCAGCACCATTATTGCCCCAGAGTGCGTTACATCTTTATCACCGGCGGCGTAGTCTCCTCATTAGGGAAGGGTCTCACCGCCGCTGCGCTCGGCGCCTTGCTGGAACAACGGGGCCTGACGGTGCGACTGCAGAAATTTGATCCGTACTTGAATGTGGATCCGGGGACGATGAATCCCTACCAGCACGGCGAGGTGTATGTCCTCGACGATGGCGCGGAAACGGACCTCGACCTTGGCCACTACGAGCGCTTCACCTCGGGCACGCTTTCGCGGCAGAATAACCTGACCTCAGGGCAGGTTTACGAATCGGTGATTCAAAAAGAGCGGCGCGGGGATTATCTGGGCAAGACAGTGCAGGTCATCCCGCATGTCACCAATGAAATCAAAGACCGGCTGCGTTCCGCGGGCAAGGGCGTGGATGTGCTCGTGACGGAGATTGGCGGGACGGTCGGCGACATCGAAGGGCTGCCGTTTATCGAAGCGATGCGCCAATTTGCGCTCGAAGTGGGCAAGCAGAATGTCGCCTTCATCCATGTGACGCTGCTGCCGTTTTTGCGCGCGGCGGGAGAATTGAAGACGAAGCCTTCGCAACAATCCGTCGCGAAACTGCGCGAGATTGGCATCCAGCCGGACGTGCTGGTCTGCCGCACCGAGCACCCGATCAATGGCGACATCCGGGAGAAGCTTTCGATGTTCTGCAATGTGCCGGTGCGCGCAGTGATTGAGGAGCTGGATGTGGAGTCCTCCATTTACGAACTGCCGCAGATGCTGGCCGACGAAAAACTGGACGATATCGTGTGCGAGTTGCTACACCTGAATGCGCCGAAGCGGCCGGACAGCCCGTGGCGCGAAGTGGTGCGTATTTTAAAAGCTCCGGCGCGGAAAGTGGATATCGGGGTCGTGGGCAAATACATCGAACTGCAGGACGCGTATAAGAGTGTGTACGAATCCATCACGCACGGCGGCATCGCGCATGATTGCGGCGTGAATATTGTGCGCCTCGATGCCGAGACGGTGGAGAACAAGCCCGAGGCCGCGCTCGCGGGGCTGGATGGCTTGCTCGTGCCGGGGGGCTTTGGCAACCGCGGTATTGAGGGCAAAATTGCCGCAGTGAAATGCGCGCGCGAAACCGGCCTGCCGTATTTCGGGCTGTGTCTGGGAATGCAGGTCGCGGTGATTGAATTTGCGCGCAATGTCGCGGGCCTCGCCGGGGCGAACAGCACGGAGTTCGACGAGAAATCGCCGCACCCGGTCATCCATTTGATGGAGGAGCAAAAGGGCGTGACGGACAAGGGCGCGACCATGCGCCTCGGCTCGTATGACTGCAAGTTGGCGGAAGGCTCGCTGGCCCGCGCGGCGTATGGCACGGATTTGGTGCGCGAGCGGCATCGGCACCGCTATGAATTCAATAATTCCTACCGCGAAAAATTAACCAAGGCAGGCCTGCGCATCGCGGGGGTGAACCCTGGGCGCGATTTGGTGGAAATCACCGAAGTGGCGGCGCACCCTTGGTTCGTCGGCGTGCAGTTTCACCCGGAATTCCAGAGCAAACCCACGCGCCCCCACCCGCTGTTTGCCGCCTTCATCGCCGCCGCGATTGCGCGGCGCGAGCAGAAGAAATAAATCGGCAAACAGGGATGGTTTTTGGCGAAGACGCTTTTGGAGATTAACGCACGCCGCCGGAGACGGTGTGGGTTTCGCCGGTGATCCACGATGCTTCGGGTGAGACGAGGAACGTCACCGCCTGGGCGATGTCTTCCGGCTGACCCGCCCGACCGAGCGGGGCCATGGCTTCGTATTGGCGGTGAAATTCGCCGCCACTGAAGCCCGCCGCTTGCACGCCTTCGGTAATGACCAAGCCGGGATTAACGGCGTTGACGCGAATTTTGCGCGCGCCGAGTTCCTTGGCGAGTGAGCGGGTGATGGAATCCACCGCGCCTTTGGTGGCGGAGTAGACGGACATATTCGGCGCGCCCCAAGTACTGACAAGCGAGCTGATGTTGAGGATGTTGCCGCCTTCCGCACCGAATTGCCGAACCGCCGCCTGCGTGGCATAGAGCAGGCCCAACACATTGAGATTAAATTGGCGGTAGAAGTGCTCCTCGGTCACGGCGTCAATCGGCGCGGGTTCATAGATGCCGGCGTTGTTCACGAGAATGTCCACTTGGCCGTAGTTCTTTTTCGCCTCGGCGAAGAGGCGGTCCACTTCCGGCTTTTTGGCGACGTTGGCCTGCACGGCCACGGCCTTGCCGCCCTTGGCGGTGATTTCGGCGACGACTTTGTCGGCGTCGGCTTTGCTAGAGGAATAATTGACGACGACGGAAGCGCCCGCTTGCGCGAGGTGCTTGGCGATGGAAGCGCCGATGCCTTTGGAGGCACCGGTGACGACTGCGACTTTGCCCGACAGTTTCTTGGATTCGAGGGAGTTCATGGGATTGGATTCGAATTTCAGGTTTTGATGGTTGAGGATGGGTTGATTGAATTGTTACGATAATAGTAACAAAATAGACGAAAAAAAGTCACGCTTGCTTGAGGTTGGCAATGACTCCGGCGAGGGTGCTCTTGGCCAGGCTGGCTTCAAGGGCGTTTTGGGTCTGGCCGAGGACGCTTTCGAGCGCGGTCTTGATTTTGCAACTGACGGGGCAGCACTTTTGCGCGGAATAGTGATGGATGGCGAAAGCCTTGGGAGCCTCGACCGCGCGGTAGATATCCAGTAGGGAGATTTCCCGCGGATTGCGCGCCAGCCAGCAGGCGCCGGCTTTGCCGGTGGCGGTGTGGATAAGATCGGCCTTGGACAATTTGGCCAGCGTGCGGCGGACAAAACTCGGGCTGGCGTTGACACTCTCCGCCAGACGCGCGGAGGTGATGTCGCCCCCGGCCTGGTAGCCCAGCCCGACCATGAGATGGACGGCGATGGAGAATTGAGTGTTGGTGGCCATATCTGTTACTATAATAGTAACAGTATAATTTGCAAGTGGGATTTAGAAGAAATTTGTGCGAACTCAAAAACACGGCTGTTTATGAACGACTTAGACGGCAAAATAATTTGCGTTCAGACCAGTTTGGGGAGCCATTCGCGTAAAAGTTTGATACCAGACCGAAAAGTTTCCGGTTCCGGAAGAAGGCTGAGAATGTGGTAACCCAGGGCAGTAGGATTGAAATCAAAGAAGTAGCCGGGGTGGGCGAGGACGCCGGCATGGTCGAGTATTTGACGGGCGAGGGCTTCCTCGTCATTGGCCGCAGGTCGGCGCAGAACGGCCGACCAACCGGCTTCGCGCGGAAGGATGGCAAAGCCAGCGGGCCAATCCATGGCCGTGAGGATGGCAAAATTTTCAGCGATGCGTTTTTGGATTTGGGCGCGGATGTTTTCACCCACTTGCAATAAGCGGGGCAGCGCAGCTTGGACGGGAGTCGCGGCGGAAAGATAGGCATCGGTGATGAAGTCGAGACGAGCTTGCGTCTGTGCAACAAGTTCCGCCGGGCCACCGGTGTGAATCCAGCCAAGTTTCAAGTGCGGCAGGCCGCAGGATTTGGAGAGTCCACCGAGGGTGAAAGTCAGCGCGGAGACTTGGTGCGCGGCAAAGGATTGGGCGAATTTTGCAAAGCCCGGCGCAGGGTAGTCGAGGAAAACTTCGTCCACAATGAGTGCGAGATTATGTTGCTCGCACAGTTCGAGCAAGGCGTGGGCGTCGGCGCTGCGCACGAGTTTACCCGCTGGATTGTGCGGATGGATGAAGGCGATGGCGCGCGTGGCGGGGGTGATGGCGGCAGCGAGGGCAGTGTAATCCACCTGCCAGAGGCGGTTGGTAGAATCGTATTCGAGCGGGAAATAGCGGGTCTTCCAGCCGTCGAGCGCGGCGAGATGCTCGATGAGGGGATACGACGGGCGCGGCGCGAGAATTTCCGCACCGGGGCCGCCGAGGAGTTTGAAGAGCAGGCCGTAGGCTTCGCTGGTGCTGGCGGTTATATGAAGCGCATCGGGTGAGACGGCATCCGGCCCGCGATTGTTATAATAGATGTTGGCAATGCTTTCGCGCGCGGAAAGCAAACCGCGCGGAGTCGGTTCGTATTTGGATTTTGCGCCTTCGGCCAGGGCCGCACCGATTTCCGCGGTGGGAAAGTTGAAGCTGGCTTGTGTCGGGTTGGAAAGCGTCAAATCATAAATCGGCAAACCGGCGGCGCGCCGCGCGGTGACGGCGCGGGCGAGCGGATTGTCATCCAATACTGCGGGAATTCGACGGGAAAAGATCATATACGGAAGAATGAACCACTGAGGACACAGAGCACACGGAGAAATCAATAAGCGAAGATGGAACCGGCCTCTTCGTGTTCTCCGTGGTTCAATTTCTTATTTCTCCCAATCACGCCACGGCGTGACTGGCTGCGGAATCCTCGGGGTGCAATTGCGCGACAGGCGGGGGGATGATGAATTCACGCACGGAATCGAGCAGGCGCTTGGGCAAGAGGCCTTCGATATAGACACCATCATCGCGCGGTTGTTCGCGGTGCACCGCGCCGGCTTGGTGGAGACGGTTAATGAGGTCGTAGCGCGAATGCGGGATGAGCAGCGTTTGCGAGGTGGCTTCCTCGGAAACAAAATCGTCGAGCTTGCCGAGTAGGACATCGAGGCCCGCACCGGTGTGCGCGCTTACAAACAATGCGTCGTGGAATTGGGATTTCAATTCAGTAAGCAGCAGGGGGTCGTCGACGCGGTCGAGCTTGTTGAAGACGGTGAGGATGCGCGCGCTGTTCGCCCCGAGTTCGCGGAGGACGCTGAGGGTCGTCGCGTGGTGGGCGGCGGCCTCGGGGCTGGAGGCATCGACGACGTGAATGAGCAAATCGGCGACGAGGGCTTCCTCGAGCGTGGCTTTGAAGGCTTCGACCAAGCGGTGCGGCAGGCGGCGGACAAAGCCGACGGTGTCGGTCATCAACAAAGTTCTCCCGGTTGGCAGGCGCAGGCGGCGAGTCGTCGGGTCGAGCGTGGCGAATAATTTATCGGCGGCGAGGACGTGCGCGCCAGTGAGGGCGTTGAGGAGCGAGGATTTCCCGGCGTTGGTGTAGCCGACAATGGCAGCGGTAGGCAGGGGCACGCGCAGGCGCTGGCGGCGCTGGACGTCGCGCTGCTTGCGCACGATTTCCAAATCGGCGCGCAGGCGCTGGATGCGTTCGCGGATGAGGCGCTGGTCAACTTGCAATTGCGTTTCGCCGTCGCCGCGCTGGGTGACGCCGCCGCCGCGCTGGCGGGAAAGGTGGCTCCAGGCGCGACGCAGGCGCGGGAAAAAATATTCGGCTTGGGCCAGCTCGACTTGCAGGCGGGCCTCGCGCGTGCGGGCGCGGGCGGCAAAGATGTCGAGGATGACCTCGTGGCGGTCAATGACGATGAGGCCGCTTTCGGCCTCCCAGTTGCGCTGCTGGGCGGGGTGGAGCTCGTCGTCGAAAATGATGATGCCGCAATCATGCGCCTTGGCCTCGGCGATGATTTCGGCGGTCTTGCCCGCGCCGAGGAGGAAGCGCGGGTTGCGTTCGCGCAATTTGACGAGCGGGCGCGCGGGCACAACCATGCCGAGGTTGGCGGCCAATTCGGCCAATTCATCCAAGAGCGCCTCGGCCTCCTCGCGGGATTGGCCGGGCGTTTGCAGGCCCAGGAGCAGCGCGCGGGGCGCGGCGGAGTTCGCGGTGGCGCTGCTCATGCGCGCCGGGGGATTATGATTTCGCTCATGCCGGAATTTTTACTGGTCAGAGGAGTGAATGACTTACAGCGATAATTATGCCTTCGAAATGGCGTAATGTCAAGGCGCGGGCGGGGATGGGTAGTGTCCGGTTTTGACGCCTAGGTTTTTTACAAACGCATCACCGTCCCACTCGTTTGCGGGGCCGTCCACTAGGCAGATTCGCGGTATTGGCCTCTCCCTGTGGCGGCGCATCGAGCAGGCATCCCATCGTCACCCCCAAAGCACGGGCAATGGCTTCCACCGTCCCCAGATAAAGGTCTCCCCAGTTGCCCGATTCGATCTTCTGGTAGTGCTTGTAACCCAACTTGGCGCGCTCCGCCACGTCTTCCTGACTCAAGCCTTGCGCCACGCGCAACCGCTTGGCGTTCCTCCTTAGATTTATATGGGCATTCATAGCCCAATTTTCCCCTTATATGCCTATTCTTGACACCCTATAGGACTGCCAGTATTTCTACTGCAACCTTCTTATCCTATGGCTCTCACAACCTGCAAAGAATGTGGCAAACCCGTCAGCTCCAAAGCGGAGAAATGCCCCAACTGTGGCGTAACCATCAAGGTCAAGACCAGCGGGTGTGCTTGGCTTTTCCTCATCCTAGTTATTCTGGGAGTTGTTTTCACCGGCATGTTCGCCAATGAGTTTTCGAGAGTCAGGAAAGCATCCGCCGTCTATGAAACCGACCATCCTGATGAAGTGCAAAATATCGCGGAGCGGTTGGATGCTTGGTCGGAGGCGCAGAAATTCGTGAAAAACCAACTCAAATCCCCGGCCACGGCCAACTTTGGAGATGGTATGTTTGGTGAGCAAAGCGCGGCAAAGAACGCAACCAAACTACCGGACGGCTCCTATATGGTGAAGATGTGGGTCGACTCTCAAAACGCCTATGGCGCAATGATGCGTTCTGATTGTGTGGTTCACCTGAAATACGATGGCGGAAATCAGTGGTCTTTGGCTGAGCCGCTGGAGATGGCGCAGCGTCAATAGGGATTTCGAATGGTTACACGCTAAAACAGAAGAAATAGCAAATTGCTATTAACGAAATAGCTTACTGCTGTTTTATTCGAATTATGGATTCGAAGGACAAAAAGAAAGCTGCGTCAGATTTACGAGCTCAAGCGGCTAAATTGGAGAGAGACGCACGAAAACTTCGTCTCGCGGCACAGGTACTCGATCCGTCTATTGTGGCCAATCCCATTACGGCACTTCTTCTAAAGCAAAATCAGAAGGATATAATTCTTCGACTATTGGCAAAAAGCGCCATGAATCTAGCAGAAAAGGCATTGCGTGAGAAGGGTGATGGACTAACAAGAGAGGAACTTTTCGAATATGTCCAAAAATCTGGTAGCAAAGTTACGTCCCTTGCTGGATTTGCGGCAAGTCTATCTCGGGATAAACGTTTTGTTTATGAAGGCCGAGGCGAATGGGCTTTAGCCGAATGGCAAATTCAACCCGAGCCAGACGATCCAAATGACTAATTATATGACCCTAGTAACTATATGCGCGGAACGGACAACCCGACCGTAACCGCGCTCAAAGAAATACCCCGCTCCGGCCTGACTTTTGTAGGGAGGGCCGGAGCGGGGCGGAGGGACAATTTCTTGTCGATATAGAGGGGCCGTAGGTTAATCGCCAGACCGCCCGTTGTTACACCGAGGAAGTCCGGGTTGGAACCCCGGCGGCTCCATCTATTATCGGCTAGACAATATAACATCCGCCGCCGAGAGCAACGATTTTCTGGAAAACTCAGAAGTTGTTTGATTTGAAACGGTTGCGGCTTCTTTAACTTTTCGAAGTTCTTCTAGGTTAAGGCGTATAGAAACCCCCGGACGAAGTGCCTGGGATTTAGGCACTTTCGGACGGCCCATCTTTTTAGTTTTTGTCATACAAAAAGTCTATTGACAGAACCTACTTTATGTATTACGTTAAGTCAATAATCAAAATCAGCCATGAGCAACCGCCTCTCCTTTGACAAACAAGTGACCATCATTGCCGCCTTGGCGGAAGGTGCCAGTATTCGAGGTGTCTCCCGGATGCTGGATGTGGACAAAGAAACCATCATGCAACTAGGCAAGCGTGTTGGTGACGCCTGTGCGGTCTATCTGGACGAACGGATGCGTAACCTGTCCTGCAAGCGTTTGGAGGTGGATGAGCTTTGGGCCTTCATTAACAAGAAACAGGCGGAATGCCTGCCAGAGGACTTTATGCAAGGGTATGGGGATGCCTATACGTTCGTTGCGCTGGATGCCGAGACCAAGCTTGTACCGGCCTTCCTAGTGGGCAGGCGCGACTATCAGAGCACCAACCTTTTCATCGGTGACTTGTCTTCCCGTCTCCGCCATCGCATCCAGTTGAGCACGGACGGCTTTCACAGCTACGCACCAGCGGTTGAGGCGACTTGGGGCGTGGGCATCGATTACGCGCAGATTGTAAAGTCGTTTGCGTCTCCAGAATCTGCGGAACAGCGTAAGTATAGCCCGTCCGACGTTGCGGGCGTGGAAAAGACGATCATAGTTGGCTCACCGGATGAGTCCAAGATTTCCACCTCCTTTGTTGAAAAACAAAACCACACTGTGCGGATGCACTGCCGCCGCTTTGCCCGGCTCACCAACGGTTTCTCGAAAAAGCTGGAAAACTTTAAGGCTGCGGTCGCGTTGCACTTCGCCTATTACAACCTCGTGAAGTTTCATTCGACGATCCGCTGCACCCCGGCCATGGCCGCTGGCGTTGAGCGTTCACCGCTCACCGTCAAAGACCTCGTTTTCTTTTCCTACCAATGACCCGCCCGCAGTACATAGCTCACCTCCAAAAGGCCATCAAAGCGGTTTACGGTGCGGATTCCACGCACGTTGAAACGGTGGCCGTGCGTGAGACTTTTAAGAGCAAGACGGTCTGGGAAGGGGATGTTGAGGTATTTGACCTGACGGGACATGCCAAAGCCAAGCGGGCCTACGCATGGGCCTACGACGTTAAGACCGGCAGCAACACGATTGCCGTGCTGGAATTGCCGCCCGTAATCTCCCCGCTGACAGCGGTGCGGGCCTATGTCATGTCCGAAGCACGGAAGTAAAAGCACAGAACTCACCATTTGTAAAAACCTAGGCGTCAAAACCGGACACTACCCGGGGATGGTAAGGGTGAGTAATAATGCAACTGCGCGGGTTGAGATTGCGTTTTATGTTACGGACAATTAAGAGACAAGCCCGCGCCCTGATTCGCCCCTACCCCATGAAATTTACCACCCGTGTTTGCCCAGGGCACTTTGTGCGCCGGGGGGCGGCGTTGGCGGGGGTGGCGTTGTTGGCATTAACGGGTGGGTGCGTGGGCGGAGGGATGGAGTCACCGGGCGGGTATGTTCCACCGGAAAAGAATTATCCGTATTCACTTCCGCCGGTTTACGCGCCTGCGCCGGCGGTAATTCCACCGGCAGTGATCAACCCGCCGCCGGTGCCGGTGGTGGCTACGGGGCCAGTGGTGGGGCCGGTGGTGGCTACGAATGGCGCAAAAGTGTTGTTGGGCATTGATGTGTTGGCCGCGCAGCATTTTTCCATTTTGCAAGGCAAGCGCGTCGGGCTGCTTACGCATGCGGCGGGCGTCAATGCCGCGGGCGTGAGCACGATTGATGTGTTGCGCCATGCGCCGGGGGTGAACCTGGTCGCGCTTTACGCGCCGGAGCATGGCCTGGACGGCAAGGTTTTGGCGGGCGAGGAAATACCCAAAATACAAAAGGATAAAAAAACGGGCCTGCCGGTCTATGCCCTTTTCCAAACCCCGGAAGGCGATTTTCGCAAAGCATCACCGGACATGCTGGCGGGCATTGATGTGATGGTGGTGGATTTGCAGGACCTCGGCACGCGCTCGTATACTTTTATCAGTTGCCTGCTGTGCACGATGGAAGCGTGCTTCGAGCAGGGCAAAACGGTGGTGGTGCTCGACCGACCGAACCCGCTCGGCGGGCTCAAAGTCGGCGGGCCCATCATTGAGGATAAGTGGATTAGTTACGTCGGCGCGTATCGGATGCCCTATGTGTTTGGGCTGACGATTGGCGAGTTGGCGCGCGTGGCGAAGGAGAATCCGGATTTGCTCATGCCTAGCACGGCGCAGATGTCGCCCGCGATTCGCAAATTATTCGAAACGTCGCGCGACGGGTGGAAGCGCGGCAACCTGATTGTGGTGCCGATGAGTGGCTGGCGGCGTTCGATGCTGTGGCCCGACACCGGTTTAAAATGGTATCCGACCTCACCCAACATTCCGACGTGGCAGGCGGCGTTCGGCTACAGTCTGACCGGCTTGGAAAGCGGCGGCGAAATGGGAAATTTTCAGTTGGGCGTGGGCACACCATATCCGTTCCAACTCTTGAATTACAAAGAAGCCGGGCAGAATCGCAACGACAAGGAACTGGCCGCGCAGTTGAACGCGCTGAAACTGGGAGGGCTGAATTTTGTGAACTTCGTTTACGGCACGGGCATCGACCAGAAAAACGGCGTCTTGGTGAAAATCACCGATTGGAACGCGGTCGAGCCGACGCGGCTGGCCTATGAGCTCATGAAGCTCGACGCGACCTGGACGTCGAGTGGCAATCCCTTTGCGCGGGCCACGGAAGCGCAGGCGCGTTCCTTCAACATCATTTCCGGCTCGACCGCGTGGTGGTCGGAAATCACCACAAAAGGCAAGCGCGCGGATGTGGCGGCCTTTTTCAAAACCTGGGATGCGCAAGACCTGGCTTTTCAACAACGCACGCGGCCGTGGTGGATATATCCGGAGTGAGAGTGGAAGAAAAGGAGCAGAGGAACAAAGGAACAGAGGAGTAGAGGAACAGCCCCCATGCGGGGCACAACTCTCGGCTGCGCCTCGGTTGCCCGCCGTCACTCCCGCCGCCTTAAGCGGCTGGGTTATATGTCGCCTGGGTGAGCTCCTGGGTTAGATGCGGGGCTTGCGCCGGAAGGCGGGTAGTGGTAAATGATGCCTCTCAATTTCTGCTTTCACAATGAAACGCACCCGCAAAAAATTTGGCACGTTGACGCTGCTTGGGCGCTCGGAGGCCGCCGCGCCGAAGTCGCCCGACCACGCGCGCTTGGAAACTTTCCCGAATCCGCATCCGGAGCGCGATTATTGGATTCATCTCGATTGCCCCGATTTTACCTCACTCTGCCCAGTGACGGGGCAGCCGGACTTCGCGCGCATCACCATTGATTACGTGCCGGACAAATTGTGCCTCGAGACCAAGGCGCTGAAATTTTACCTCAATTCGTTCCGCAACGAGAAATCGTTCAACGAAGCCGTCATCAACCGCATCCTCGATGATTTGGCGCGCGCGAGCAAACCGCGGGTCATGAAGATTGAGGGGAAATTCGCGCCGCGCGGCGGGCTGGGGTTGGCGGTCGTCGCCGAATACCCGCAGGCGGGCGCCGCGGCCGCCGCGCCAAAAATGTGGCGCTTCAAATGAAGGCCGTCGTCCTGCTCAGCGGCGGTCTGGACTCGACTGTCGCGCTGTACGAAGCCCGCGCGCGGCACGAGGTGGCGGGCGCGGTGAGCTTTGATTACGGCGCGAAGCACAATCACCGGGAAATCCCCTGCGCCGAGTGGCAATGCGCGCAATTGCAAATTCCGCATCAGGTCATCGCGCTGGATTTTGTGGCGGAGTTGTTTTCCTCGGCGCTGCTGAAGTCGGGCGGAGCCATCCCCGACGGGCACTACGAGGAGGAAACGATGAAGCAGACGGTGGTGCCGTTTCGCAACGGCATCATGCTGGCCGTTGCGGCGGGCTATGCGGAGAGCCGCGGGGCGCAGGGCCTGGTCATCGCGGCCCACGCGGGCGACCACGCGATTTACCCGGACTGCCGCGAGGAATTCATGGCCGCGATGGGGGCGGCGATGCGCCTGGGCACGTATGCGGAAATCGAATTGTTGCGGCCATTTATCCATTTCACCAAAGCGCAAATCGTCGCGCGCGGAGCGGAGCTGGGTGTGGATTTCGCGCACACCTGGTCGTGCTACAAAGGCGGGGCGATCCACTGCGGCACCTGCGGCACCTGTGTCGAGCGCCGCGAGGCGTTTCTGCTCGCGAAAATTCCCGATCCGACCGTTTACGCGAGCCATGCGCCGCTGCCGGCCAAGCCTTAAAGCAATGTTCATCTCTGAAATATTTCATTCGATTCAAGGCGAGGGCGAGCTGACGGGTGTGCCGTCGGTGTTCGTGCGGGCGTCGGGCTGCAACTTGCGCTGCAATTGGTGCGACACGGCGTATGCGTCGTGGAATCCGGAGGGGAAGGAAATGTCGGTCGCGGAAATTTTGGCGGAGGTGGAGCGGTATCCCGCGCGGCACATTGTCCTCACCGGGGGCGAGCCGATGGTCGCGAAGGATATGCCTGCGCTGGCGGCGGCGCTGCGCGAACGGGGCAAGCATATCACCATCGAAACGGCGGCGACGGTGTTGCCCGAGGGCATCGCATGTGATTTGGCGTCGCTCAGCCCGAAATTGAAAAATTCCGCGCCGGATGCCGGACTGTTTCCGGCGGAGCGCGCACGGCATGAAAAGCTGCGCTGGCGACCGGAGGTGGTGTGCGCGTGGGTGGAAAATTATAATTTTCAGCTGAAATTCGTGGTCGCGGGCGAGGGGGACATCGCGGAAATCCAGTTGCTTTTGCGCGAATTGGGCGGGAAGATTCCACCCGAAAAAGTCCTGCTCATGCCCGAGGGTATCACGATCGAGGCGTTGCGCGCGCGCGCGCCGATGCTCGTCGCCATGTGCAAACGCCACGGTTACCGCTACTGCCACCGGTTGCACATCGAACTCTTCGGTCACACGCGCGGGACGTAATCCATGATCTCGAAATCGATATTTGAACCAGAAGGGCGCAGCAAGACTGCGCCCCTACAAAAGACACCGAGGCGCGCAAAACTCACACGCCGGTGTAGGGGCGCAGTCTTGCTGCGCCCGATTCTGCTTTGCCTTTAAATTTGCTCCCTCCATGCCCTACCGTATCTGCAAAATTTTTGAAATCGAGAGCGGCCACATGCTGTCGAAACATCCCGATTTGTGCAAATTCCCGCACGGGCATTCGCGCAAGGTGGAGGTAATCGTTGAAGCCGCCAAGCTCGATGACAACGAGATGGTGTGCGACTTCAAGGCGCTGAAGGACGCGCTGGGGGAGTATTTGAAAGGCTTCGACCACGCGCTGTGCGTGAATACGAAGGACCCGCAGTACGCGGCGCTCAAGGCGGCGTATGGCAAACAGGTCATCGCCTTTGACGGGCAAGACCCGACGACGGAAGTCCTGGCCCGGGCGTTTTATGACGAGGCAAAAAAGCGCCTCGCCGCCTACGCCGCCGACCCGCAGGCGCAATACCCCATCGTGCATCCCCTGCGCGTGGTCAGCGTGCGCGTGTGGGAAACGAGCAGCTCGTGGGCGGAATACGGGGAGTAAAGTGCGCCCTTGACCCCGTGGCGCGTCCGCGTTACCCCTTAAGTTTCCAAATCCATGAGCCAACAGTACAACAAAGTCATCAAGCGCAAGCGCCGGCTTGCCTACGTCAAACGCCGCAAAGCCGCCACCAAAGCCGCTGCGACGGCCGCCAAGGCCGCCAAGCACTCGAAAAAGGACAAGTCTTAAGCGGGTACGGCGACTTTTACGCAATCCCCACCATGCGCACCTTACTCCAATGGCGGGCGTGGGCGCTGGCCATGCTGGCGATGCTGGCGGCATGCACCACGCCGCGCAGCGCGACGAGCGGGCCGCCGGGCGTGAGCACGGAGGGCGTGGCCATCACGCACGTGGACCACCGCTTTATGGTGGAGGATGATTTTAAGCGCATTTCCGAATATTTCACGGGGGTGGAGAACACGAGCGGGCGCGTGATTGAACGCACGGACCCGAAGAACCGCACGGGATATTATTTCATCGTCGCCCTGGAATGGCACCCGCACACCACGTTGCCCACCGGCACGCGCGCGGAGCTGGATTACGTGCGCGAGGACACTCCGGATGTGCACCACGCGCAGTTCACTTTTTCCCAGGATGCGGGCACGTGGCACGAGATTTTGTTGGGCCTAACCGGTGCGGATTGGCCGGATAAAAACACCAAGCTGGTCGCCTGGAAGGTGACTTTGAAAGATGCCACCGGGAGTGTCTTGGCGAGTTACCAAAGCTTTTTATGGGGCTTGCCGGCGAATGGGACTGAGGCAGCGGTCACCACCGCGAGTACGGAACCGGCCACTGCTCATCCGTGAAGGGATATTTTGCGAGATGCCTGCCGTGAAAAAATCTCCGGTTAAACTTGCGGCGGCGGACGGATGGGGCCCATGGCGGTGCACGATTCGCTCGGTTAAAATCAGCACGGCGATGCTCGAAGAAACATTGCGCGGGGGCCAGGCGTTTCGCTGGCATCGAGTGAAAGGCGGCGAGGACGAAGCGGCAGTGTGGCAGGGTGTGTGGGGGGAATGTGTGGCGCGGGTGCGTGCGGATTCCGAGGGAATGATGGAGTGGACGTGCCCGGTTGCGTTGGCTAACACGGTTGCGCCGGAGGTGGAGGATTATTTTGCCACCGAAGTGGATTTTGAAAAACTGAGCGATGATTTGCCCTGGCGGACGGATGCGGGGTTGGCCGAGCGGATGCAGCGGTGGCGCGGGCTACGGCTGCTGCGCCAACCGCTGGGCGAGACATTGCTGGCGTTTATCTGCAGCAGTGCGAAGCAAATTCCGCACATCGCGCAAATTTGCGAAAAAATGGCCGCACGGTTTGGCGAGACTATCTGGGCGGATGTGCATGCGCTGCCGAGCTGGCCGCGGCTGGCGGAAAATGACGAAAAAGATTTGCGCGCGTGCGGGCTGGGTTACCGCGCGGCGTTTATCCACCAAACCGCGCGGCGGCTACAGCAGGAGCCACATTGGGAGTCGAAAATCAAAAATGCAGACTATGCGGAGGCGCACGCCTGGCTGGCGGAGTTGCCCGGCGTGGGGCCAAAGATCGCCGATTGCGTTCTGCTCTTTGGCGCGGCAAAATACGAGGCCTTTCCCGTGGACACCTGGATTTTGCAAGCCATGGCGGAGCGCTACGAACTGCGCGGCTGGCGGCCGGCGCAGGTGGCGCAGTTTGGCCGCGCGCACTTCGGCCCGCTGGCTGGCTTGGCGCAGCAATATTTATTTTCCGGCGCGCGGAAGGAGAAGAAATGAATATGAGCACAAAAATCGCAGCAAAAGATTTTCTTATTTGGCCGCCGCCAAAAATGATCGCGCGGACGCGTGGGCTGCAGCGTGTGCCCAAGGTGGGGCCGAAAATTTGCACGGTGGTGAACCGGAGTCTGGCCGCGGAGGCGTATGAAGTGGAAATTACCACGCGGTTTACGTCCATCGTCGGCGGGAGCGCGGTGGGCATTGAATACGCATTGCGCACGCTTGATCAACTGCGCCAGCAATGCGGTAAAATTCTGCCGTGTATGCGGATTGTCGATGCGCCGGATTTCGCGGTGCGCGGGTTCATGCTCGATATCAGCCGGGGCAAAGTGCCGACGAACGAATTTCTGCGCGTGCTGGTGCGCCAGCTCGCCGCGCTGAAATACAATCATTTACAGCTCTACACCGAGCACACGTTTGCGTTTCGCGGCCATGATGCGGTGTGGAAAGAGGCCGACCCACTGACCGCGGACGATATCGAAAAATTGCAAAAACTGTGTACGGAGAACCACATCGAGCTGTCGGCAAATCTCAATTCTTTTGGGCATTTCGAACGCTGGTTGAAGCATTCGCAATATCAACAACTGGCGGAATGTCCCGCGGGGTTCACGCATCCACTGAAAGGCAAAGTGCCGCATGGCACGACGTTGCGGCCCAATGCGGCGAGCCTGAAATTTTTGGACGAATTATGGAGGGAATATCTGCCGTTGTTCCAATCCAAGCGGTTCAACCTGGGGGGCGATGAACCGTGGGAACTGGGCCAGGGGTGGAGCAAAAAGCGCGTGAAAAAATCCGGCAAGCATCGCGTGTATTTGGATTTTCTTAAAAAACTCCACGTGCAAGCGATGCAGCACGGCAAGGAAGTGTTATTCTGGACGGATATTTTGTTGGAAGCGCCGGAGCTGGTGGACGAAGTTCCGCCCGACGCCACGGCGCTGCTCTGGGGTTACGAGGCAAACCATCCCTTTGCGGCGCAATGTGCGCGGCTGGCGGCGGCCAAAAGAAAATTCTGGGTGTGCCCGGGAGCGTCATCGTGGAACACATTTACGGGGCGGACGGACAACATGCTGGCGAACATTGCCAGCGCGACCCAACAGGGCCGCACGCACGGCGCGGAAGGGTTGCTGCTGACGGCGTGGGGCGATAACGGGAATCACCAGCCGTGGCCGATCATGTATCCGGGCATGGCCTACGCGGCCGGGATGGCCTGGAACGCGGCGGGAACGAAACGCGCAGACTTGGCGAAGGCAGTAAACCTGGTCTTCAGCCAAAGCGTGAATTCCGGCTACGGCGAAACATTGCTTGAAATGGGCCGCGTCGAGAACGCGATTAAAAATCCCAAGCCCAACCGCAGCCGGCACTTCAATTTGTTTTTTGCGACAAAGCAGGAATTGAAAAAGGAACTGGCGACGCTTACAGCTCCGGAATTGAAAAAGGTGGCCGCCGCGCTGGAGCGGGTGCGCGAAAAAATAATCGCGCGCGGAGAAAAATACCTATGGGAATACGGCGCGCGCAACGAATTGGAAACCGGCGCGGACATGGCGCTATGGGCAATGCGTCGGGCGTTATTAACACTGGGTAGGGACGCCTCTCCGAGGCGTCCGTCACCGTCCTCAAATAACCAGCGGACGGCTCGGAGAGCCGTCCCTACCGACAATTTACAAAACTTGCGCGATGAACTGCCCGAACTCATCGAGCGATTCATGACCGCCTGGGCCAACCGCGCGCGTGAGGGCGGCCTGCGCGACGCGGCGCTAAGCATGGCCAAAGTGGAGCAAGCGCTTTAGGTGGCGCGAAGGTCGTTTTCGTTCACGGACTTCAATTTCTGGCGCAGATGCAAGAAATGGAAGCCTATATAGGCAAAATAGACGATCATGACCAAATTGTCATTGAAGGTAAGGGCTGGGGTAATGCCATGTCCGTCCCCAATCATGACGAACAAGCCACCGAGGCTCAGGGTAAAAACGGCATAGAGCAAAAGGGATTGGCGCATAGTTGCTGCCGTGATCTTCCGCCATACGAGAACTTGGACGGCAATGCCGGCCGTGATCGTCATCAACAACAATGAAAGCATAATTGCCGCCTGAATACCGGAGGCGTCATAGTTGGGAAGGGAGGGCTGGCTGGGCAGGCAAAGGGTGATAACCGGAAGCAACATACCGAGGGCGGCCACAACCAGCACAAAAGCATAGCGCAGGCACCAGTTGATTTGCACGGCGTCTTGCTTTGTCAGGTGTCCGCCCTGAAAGCGCCGGGCGGCAGTTTTCACATCACCCAAATCCGCCAGCGCCGCAGCGTGAGCGGCGATTTCGGTCGAGCCAGCAATCAAATGGGTCTGTACGGCCGCAGCGTAATGCGCCTCGATTTCCGCACGGACACGGGCCTGCGCCGACGGCACAAGGCGGCACGTGGCGGTGTCGAGCCAGTCGACGATATTTGTCGGCGATTTAAATAGCTGGCGACTCATGAAATGATCAAAAAAGTTATCGGGAAAAATCAGACGTCAAAATGACTTGATGGCGTCAGGTCTTCATCGGGCGCCGACCGAAATTTTCGCTGAAGAAGATAAAGACCGATAATTGAAATGACGGGGATCGCCATGGCAAGCGCAAGAAGAGGCGGGGACATCCTATGAGGGGCGACGATCATCATCCCCAGCACGTTGAGCATTTGCACCATGTTGCCAAAAATGCGCCAAAGAAATTTTTGCCGCGGCGGCTCATTGCGCGAGAGAAGATGAATGACGATGGTCGCCAACAGCGTCACGGCGAGCGTGGCAAACGCAAACGATCCCCAGAAAACGTCGGGCAGTCGTGAACGCGGGGAATACTTTAAAATGACGTACGAAAAGCAAAACCACGCGATCAAATACATGCCGGTAGAGACCGTGATTCCCCGGCTTTGGGTCACATTGCGGAAGCCTCTGGCTTCGCTCCGGGTCAAGTATTGCCGGCAAAAACGATGGGCGGCTTTGCGGGCGTTACCCAGGTCGGCAAGGGCCGCGGTTTGGGCGGCGGATTCGGACTGGCCGTTTTGCAGATAAGTCTGCACCGCCTCGGCGTAATGCGCCTCAATTTCCGCGCGGACGCGGGTCTGCGCCGACGGCACGAGGCGGCACGTGGCGATGTCGAGCCAGGCGGCGAGGGTTTGCGGGTGAAGTCGAGATGGGAGCATGGGGGAATTTCGCGGAATTTTTGAAAAAAGATTAAGACATGGTCAGATTATCGTCGCCCAGTGAGCGCAGTTTCATGTGCACGCGCAGCGCCTTGCGAATATCGAAAAAACCGGTAAGGCAAAAGTAAAACATCGTGAAAACGACCAAGCCGGTTATGAATGCGTTGTCGCAGGAAGACATGGCGTGCGCATTTTCAAAAGCCAACTCACCCAGCAAGACAACGTAAAGAAGCACATGGTGGAATTCGCGCATCAGGCGCGCGTTCGACATCCGACGCACGTTGGCGGGGGTGCGCGGTTGGCCAGAGAGCGCGTTGCGATAAAGCCTGAGCGCCATGCCCGCCAACACCCACCCTGTCCATACCGTGATATAAACCCAGTCGGGAAAATGGCCGGGCAAAAGCTGATGAGTCAGGTGCAAAATCCAGAGAAACCCCGCCAAAAGCAGCCCGAGCACATAGCTGGTCATGGAAAGTTTGAAGGTGCTGCGGTTGGATTGGAAATAGGAGTCGAGATATTCCACATCACTTTGCGTCAGGCATTCCGCGCGGAAGCGGCGGCCCGCGGCCCGGGCGCTGCCCAGGTCGGCGAGGGCAGTGGTGTGAGCATCATCCTCGGTTGCGCCGCGCAAAAGGTTGGCTTGCACCGCGGCGTTGTAATGCTCCTCGATTTCCGCGCGGATGCGGGCCTTGTCCGCGGGCAAAAGGCGCACGGTGGCGACGGCGAGCCAGGTCGCGAGTTTGGTCGGGTGCTTGCACTCGACAATATTCTCTTTCATGCGGCGAATTTTGTCATGGGGGTCACCCAATGCGGCGAGTTCGGTTGCCTGGGCTTGCTCTAATGTTGCGCCCTGGGATTGGAGTTCGCGCACTCTTTCTTGAAAGAGATTAATAAGCATCTTGCGCGCGGTTGACTGGATGCGTTCCGGGTAGACGCTGGTGGCGACATCCAGCCACGCATCAAGTTCGGCGGGGCGGGGTTGCGACGGTTCGGAGGGGTGTTTTTTGCCGAGAATCATGTGGCCTCCTTGAGGATGAGGTTGATGGCGCTGGAGACGGCGAGCCATTCGCGGCGCTCGAGCGCGAGGGCCTTGCGGCCTTTCTCGGTCAATTTGTAGTAGCGGCGCTCGCGGCCCTTTTCCGCGCGCACGGTGGAGGTGATGAGGCCCTTGCCTTCGAGGCCGTGGAGGGCGGGGTAGAGCGTGCCTTCCTTGAAATCGAGGACGCCCTTGGACGTTTGCTTGATGTCCTGCGCGATGCTGTAGCCGTGGTTCGGCCCCTGGCTGAGGTTTTGCAAAATCAGGGCGTTAAGACTGCCTTTGAAATTCATGCGCCCAACATACATCGGATTCCGATGTATGCAAGGGGAAATTTTTAACCCGCCAAAAGAGATATAACCACGGAGGACGCGGAGAACACAGAGAAGGAATGGGCAAAAGTCCTCCGTGCTCTCCGTGTCCTCCGTGGTTCCACTTAATTCTTTTCTTCCGCCTTGTCGTTGAGCGTCTTCAGCTTCTCCGCTTTTTCGGCGTCGGTGAGGGCGGTGAGGAGCTCGCTGATTTCGCCTTCCATGAGCTGCGTGAGGTTGTGCGCGGTGAAGCCGATGCGATGGTCGGTCACGCGTGATTGCGGGAAATTATAGGTGCGGATGCGCTCGGAGCGGTCGCCGGTGCCGACCTGGGCTTTGCGTTGCGCGGAGTATTTGGCGGCCTCCTCGTCCTGTTTGCGTTCGAGCAGGCGCGCGCGGAGCACCTTGAGCGCCTTGGCTTTGTTTTTGAGCTGCGAGCGTTCGTCCGCGCACTTAACGATGAGGCCGGTGGGTTTGTGGATGATTTGCACGGCGGAGTCCGTGGTGTTCACCCCCTGGCCGCCGGGGCCGCTGGCGCGCGCAACGGTGATTTCCAATTCATCGGGCCGGATCTCCACATCCACTTCCTGCGCCTCGGGCAGGACGGCGACGGTGACGGTCGAGGTGTGGATGCGGCCGTTGGCCTCGGTCGCGGGCACGCGCTGCACGCGGTGGACGCCGCTTTCCCATTTCAACGTGCGGTAAACGTCATCGCCACTGATAAGGAAGACGATATCCTTGTAGCCACCGGCTTCGGAGGGGCTGGAGTCGAGCGGCTCGACGGTCCAGCCGCGGACCTCGGCGTAGCGGGTGTAGAGGCGGGCCATCTCGGCGGCGAAGAGCGAGGCCTCGTCGCCCCCGGTGCCGGCGCGGATTTCGACGATGGTGTTGCGGGCGTCGGACGGGTCGGGTGGGAGCATGGCGAGCATCACCTGCTCGTGCAGCTTCGGCAAATCGGCGCGGAGGGTCACGAGTTCTTCGGCGACCAGCGTGCGCAAATCGGCGTCGGAGGCGGGATCGGCGAGGAGGGCCTCGTGCTCGGCGATGGCCTCGGCGGTTTGCTTCAACTTCGCGTGTAGGCCGACGAGCTCGGTGAGCTTCTGGTGTTCGCGGCCCAGTTCCGCGGCGCGCCGTTGGTTGGAGTAAAAGTCAGACGCCGCCATGAGCGCAT
>DATHOB010000222.1:0-3177 GCA_035485355.1 Opitutales bacterium
CGCGACGGCGTGGCTGGCGGGGTTGCGCCGCGTGCAATCAAGCACGCGCGAGCACCTCGACATCGTGCAACTGCAAAAGCGCACCTACAAAATCCATCCCATTGTGGATTGGAGCGAGCGCGACATTTACCAGTACCTGACGAAGCACAACCTGCCCTATCACCCGTTCTGGGAAAAAGGCTATGTCTCCGTTGGCGACACGCACAGCAGCGCACCGCTCGGCGCCGGGCAGACGGCGGAGGAAACGCGTTTCAACGGCGTCAAACGCGAGTGCGGCCTGCACGAAGACAACGGCCGCGCGGATTACGAAATCTGACGCGAAGGCTTTTGACAGTATCAGCAAAATTTGCTGATTTGGCATGAAGGTTGGGTGTATGTTTAACTTTTTCGTTTTCCGATGCAATTAGCTCCCGAAGTCCGCTCGCAGCTCGACGAACTCAAACGCCGGGCCGGTTACCTATGGAGGTTTCTTTGACGCGGAGAGCAAACAAAAAACCGCCGCAGCCCTCGAAGTGCGCATGGCGGAACATGGATTTTGGGACCGACCGGAGCAGGCCCGCGAGGTGATTGGCGAGGCGAACCAGCTAAAAAACGTTTTCGCGCCCATCGTGGCCTTTCGCAAGCGGCTCGATGACTTGCAGGCCATGGCCGACTTGATTAGCGAAGGGACCGAGGCCGAGGTGGGCGAATACACCGCCGAAGCCGCCGCAACGGCCACGACCATGCTGGCGGATTTGGACCGGCTCGAAATTGAATCATTCCTCACCGGCAAGCTCGACAAGTCCAATGCCATCATGACGATCCACGCTGGCGCGGGTGGCACGGAATCCTGCGACTGGGCGGAGATCCTCCTGCGCATGTACACACGCTGGGCCGAGCGTCGCGGTTTTGAGGTGGAAGTGGAAGATTTGATGGCAGGCGAAGAAGCTGGCTTGTCCCGCGCGACGTTCCGCATCATCGGCCCGTACGCTTACGGCTACGCCAAGGCCGAGCGTGGCGTGCACCGCCTCGTGCGCATCAGCCCCTTTGACTCCAACAGCCGCCGGCATACTTCGTTTGCCGCAGTAGATGTCGTCGCCGAGCTGGATGACGATATTGACGTCGAACTCAACGAAGCCGACTTGCGCATCGACACCTACCGCTCCAGCGGCAAAGGCGGCCAGCACGTCAACAAAACGGAATCGGCCATCCGCATCACCCACATTCCCAGCAACCTCGTCGTCACCTGCCAGACGGAGCGGTCGCAGCACAAAAATAAAGATCGAGCAATGAAGACGCTCAAGTCCCGCCTGTATGAAAAAATGCAGGACGAAAAGCGCGCCGAGATGGAGCGTTTCTACGGCGAAAAAGGCGACATCGGCTGGGGGCACCAAATCCGCAGTTACGTTTTCCAGCCCTACCAGATTGTCAAAGACCTGCGTACGGGCTTTGAAACCGGCAACGTGCAAGCGGTGATGGACGGCGACCTGGACGGCTTCATCAACGCCTGGCTGCGCGCGGGCTGCCCGCTGAAACGCAACAAAGACATCAAGATGGAGGAGTAGATAACGATGGAAACAACGATTGGGATGCACTATATTCCGCGCCATGGATTGTGAAATCAAATTTGATCGCGAGTTGATGCTCATCCGTTTGAGCGGGATCATCAAGGATGATGATTTTGTGGAACTGCTGCGTTTGGTTGTTGAAGCCGAATCTCGCCCGGCCAAAACTCCGCATCGATTGACCGATATGAGCGGACTGACCGAGTTGCATTTGACGTCCAAAGGCATGAGCGAGCGGGTCTATTTGCGCCGGATCATGAAATTTCCCAACGATTTTAAATCCGCCATTGTCGCGCCCGAATTGGTGCAATTTGGCTTTGCCCGCATGTTCCAGGCTCTCAACGATCATCCCCAAATCGAAATCCAGGTCTTCCGCGACCACAAGTCAGCGCATGCGTGGTTCGGGACGAAGTGAATGCTTAAAAAAGATAGTTTACCCCCACCCCATGTCCCTCACCCGCCGCAAATTTATCCACCGCACTTCCCTCGCGGCCGCGGTGGCTTATACCGCTCCCCGCTTTTTCTCCAATTCCATCGCCGCAGCCAGCCACGCTCTGGGCGCCACCGCCCCCATTGCTCCGCCATCGAGCAATCTGCCCTTCGCCGCGGGGCCGTTTCAACCGACGTGGGAATCACTCTCCAACTACCAAACAGCCGATTGGTTTCGCGACGCCAAATTTGGCATCTGGGCGCATTGGGGGCCGCAATGCCAGCCAGAACAGGGCGATTGGTATGCGCGGCGGATGTACATGCCCACGGATCCGAGTAAGGATTACGATTATCATGTAAAGACATACGGCCATCCGTCGAAGTTCGGATTCAAAGATGTCATCAATACCTGGAAAGCGGAGAAATGGGATCCGGAACACTTGCTGGGATTATATAAACGCGCGGGCGCAAAATATTTTGCCTGCCTCGCCAACCATCACGACAACCTCGACTTGTGGGATTCCAGGTATCAATCCTGGAATTCGGTCGCTATCGGCCCCAAGAAAGACCTAGTCGGCGGCTGGGCCAAAGCAACGCGCGCGGCGGGTCTGCGCCTGGCCGTCACCGTCCATGCCGCGCATGCGTGGATGTGGTATGAACCAGCGCAGGGAGCGGACGCCGCCGGTGCGCTCCAAGGCGTGCCCTACGACGGAAAAATGACCAAGGCCGACGGCAAAGGACTGTGGTGGGATGGGCTCGACCCCCAAGAGCTTTACGCGCAGGCGCATCCGCAGGGAACCTCCTCGAATACGACGCAACTTTGGGAATGGCCTAACGACAGCAGCATCACGTTGCCCGATGCCGCATACTGCGAAAAGTTTTTCAACCGCACCAAGGACCTGATCGATAAACACCAGCCGGATATGGTTTATTTCGACGACACCATATTTCCGCTTTACCCGATCAGCGATGTCGGCCTGCGCCTGGCCGCGCATTTGTATAATTCCTCCATCGCCCGCAGCGGCAAGCTCGAGACCGTGCTCACGGGCAAGGTGCTGACGAACGCGGCCTACCGCAAATGCATGACGTGGGATGATGAACGCGGCTCGCCCGCCACGCTGATGCCCCAGCCCTGGCAGACCGACACCTGCATCGGCGACTGGCATTACAAACGCAGCCTGTTCGACACCCACAAATACAAAAC
>DATHOB010000223.1:0-2016 GCA_035485355.1 Opitutales bacterium
GGGGACTTCGCCAGCATGCGCCAGTACGCCCCGCAGGACGCGACGACCAATCCGTCACTCATCTACAAGGCGGTAACGATGCCGGAATACAAGCCCATCCTCGACAGTGTCATCCAGGACAACCGCAACGTCAACTTGCCGAAGGATCAAAAAGTCCATCTGATTGTGGACCAGTTGCTCGTCGCTTTTGGCTGCAAGATTTTGGAAATCGTGCCCGGGCGGGTATCCACCGAGGTGGACGCGCGCATTTCGTTTGATATCGATGCCTCCATTGAAAAGGCGCACACGATCATCGGACTCTATGAAAAGCGCGGTATCAAGCGCGAGCGCGTGCTCGTCAAGCTGGCTTCGACGTGGGAAGGCATCAAGGCCGCCGAAGTGCTGACCAAGGAAGGCATCCATTGCAACATGACGCTGTTGTTTTCGCTCTCGCAAGCCATCGCGTGCGCGGAGGCGAAGGTGCAATTGATTTCGCCATTTGTCGGCCGGATCTACGATTGGTATAAGGCGAAGGAAAAGAAGGAGTATGTGGGTGCGGAGGATCCGGGTGTGCAGTCGGTCCACAAAATTTACGCTTATTACAAGAAATTCGGGTACAAAACGGAGGTCATGGGTGCGAGCTTCCGCACAGTCAACCAAATCGTGCAGTTGGCCGGCTGCGACTTGCTGACCATCAGCCCGGCGTTATTGGCTGAGTTGGCGAAGTCCGAAGCGCCGGTGCCCCGCATTCTATCACCGGAATGGGCCGCGGGGCAGGATGTCACCCGCGTTGAGATGAACGAAAAGGTTTTCCGCTGGATGTTCAACGAAGACGCCATGGCCGTCGAGAAAACCGCCGAAGGCATCCGATTGTTTGCGGCCGACATCAACAAACTCGAGGCGCAAATCGCCGCCGCCCTATAATGCACTTGGTGTCTTTTACTAATGGCTGAAAAGGCATTTATAATTGCGTTTGTGTCGAATGGCTTAATTTGCTAACTCTGTATCTTCCATGTCCGCCGTATCCCACGCTCATCCCGGCCAGTTGACCCTTGGCGGTCTGCTGCTCCGGTTGGTCATCATCGTCCTGCTTTGGGCCGGCCTCGTCGTGGGCCTGTTAATGTACGTTGGCCATGATCTCCCCACGGAATACCAATTGAGCGTGGCCCGCACGGAAGCCGCGGAGAAAAGTGCACACGAGGCGCTGAACCCGCCCAAGGCTGAAGCTCCTGCGGCCACCCCTGCGCCCGCAAAATCGGCGGCCTCGGCTTCCGCAGCAGGCAGTGCCGCTCCCGCAACTTCCGCCGCAGCTGATTCGGTCGTTACCTCGACTCCAGCACCGGGTACAAAAGCTTCGTCCGCAAAATCTGCCCCAGCCACAGGCAGTGTCGCTGCGGCGGGCTCTGCTCCGGCCCCCGCTCCAAAAGCGGGCACTGCACCGAAGGAATTGCCCAAGGACGTTCGTCTCGCCGGCTTAAATCGCACCGCGCTGACCAACGTTTCCATTTTTTATGCCATTGTGGTCAGCGTTTGCTTCATCGGGGTGATCATTCTGCAATTTTTCAAGTATTGCCACCGGGAAGAGGAATCGGGACACGCGCATTAAGGCGTGAGCCCGGAGTAATGCGCAATTTACTCCAAGGTACGGCCACAAGTGATTACGGTGGTGGCGAAAAAAATCGCCGCAGCGAGGAACATGCCCAGGCCGAATTGTCGCGTCCGGCGAAATAAAGCCAGTATGAAGGCCAGCACCGGCAGATCCACCACGAGCGCGATAAACACGCCGCGCGGGGCGGTTTCCTTAACCGCGAAAAAAAGCGGGATATAAAATCCAACAAAGCCAGCCCAAAACAACCAGCGGTTGCGACGAGATTTTGGCTGAGAGGGATTCACCGAAGGAGACGATACCGGGGAAGGCATCCTGCATAGATACCGCAAAAAATATACAAGGCCATCCTGAAGCGGAGGTGATTGGCCGAACCATGAAACAGGCCCATGTGTTCGCTGCCATTGAGATTGGCAACTACCGGAGTATTT
>DATHOB010000224.1:0-18296 GCA_035485355.1 Opitutales bacterium
AAATCACCAAATCCAATCTCGCCAATGTCCCGTCGGATTACATTCGCCGCCAGACGATGACCAACGCCGAACGTTATGTGACTCCGGAATTGCGTGAGCGCGAAAAGCAGATTTTGCACGCCGAGGAAAACGCCCTCGCGCGCGAGGAACTATTGTTTCGTGGCTTGGTTGAAGCCGTATTGGCCGAGGCGGATGCGTTGCGCGCCGCGGCGGCGGCGCTGGCCGAGGCGGATGTTTTTCAAGGGTGGGCCAAAATTGCGCGGGAACGCGATTATTGCCGGCCCGCGCTCGACGAAAGCGATGTCCTGGAAATCATTGAAGGCCGGCATCCGGTGGTCGAAGTCATCCTGCGGGAAAGCGCGGAGGGCATGGCCGGGAGCCGCGCTTTTGTTCCCAATGACACCAATCTCCAATCTTCTGGTGAACAAATCGCGCTCATTACCGGGCCGAATATGGCCGGTAAAAGCACCTACATCCGCCAGGTGGCGCTCATTGCTGTTTTGGCACAGGCGGGCGCATGGGTACCGGCCAAAAAATGCCGCCTGGGGTTGGTAGACCGCGTTTTCTCCCGCATTGGCGCGAGCGATGAACTGGCGCGCGGCAATTCCACCTTCATGGTGGAGATGAATGAAACTGCGAATATTTTGCATCACGCCACCGCGCGCAGCCTCGTGGTCTTGGATGAGATTGGGCGCGGCACGAGCACCTATGACGGCTTGGCCATCGCCTGGTCGGTGGTGGAGTGTCTGCATGGCATGGGCAAGGCGGGCCCGCGGACGCTGTTTGCCACCCATTACCACGAATTGACTTTGTTGGACAAAACGCTGCCGCGCCTGCGCAATTACGCCGTGACGGTCAAGGAATGGAATGACGAAATCATTTTTGTGCGTCAAGTTGTGCGCGGGGCGGCGGCGCGGTCCTATGGCATCCAGGTGGCGCGGCTGGCGGGTTTGCCGCGCGAAGTCATTGTGCGGGCACAGGAAATCCTGGCAGCATTGGAAGCAGAAGGCCAGGCATTGCCTGCCCATGTCCGGCGTTCACTGGGTGCAGCCACCCAAGTTGGCGGCCCATCGAATCACCCTGGACTGATGCCTGAATTATCTCCTGCGGGTGACAGTTTGCTGGCAGAATCTACTATACCTCAAATGGAGCTTTTTTAAACTGACGCAGTACTCAACTTGCTGAGCTTACGGCGAGCCATCTGCACTGCCTGCCGGTGCTTTGACTTCCCAAGTGGTGATTATATCGGTGGGACTCACGCCTGCGCCGGGGGACAAAGCCACACAGTCGGCATTGATCGGCAGATTCGGATCCTGATTGATGGAAAATTGTATGCCATCCACCGTGGTCAGAGAGACTTTGTTGACAATGTCAGGGGAAATATGGTGTTGGTCTGCCGCATTAGTGTTAAAGACAAGCCATAGATCATCATTACCAAAAGCATCCTTTGGCGTAACGGTATTCGGGTCGTCCGTAAGGTCTCCGTCTTTGAAACTGGCGAATTCGGTGCCATGCTTGTTGAACTGGGTGTCACCCTGGTCGGGGTGTCCGGTCATGATGTGAACAAAGCGTGGTGCGTTGGCCTTGAGTTCAAACGGGGTGTCTGAGGTGGTTACCGGTTGGGTGGAAAGGGTTGGCCAAGTATGGTATTCATTGTGATAAAACTCGCATATGCTCACCAGGTTTTGCAGCTGAATCCTGGTTTTGCTCTCCCGCGCTTTCTTTTGGGCCGTGGAAATGGTGGGAATCAAGATTCCCGCAAGAATGCCAATGATGGCAATTACGGTCAGCAATTCAATCAGGGTGAATCCGTGGCGGGTGCGATGGCGGTAATGGGGCATGCGGGTATTCATGGTGGAATTAAAACGGAGGTAGGGGTGTCCAATATAAATTACTGGTTGAAGTTTTTATAATCCCAAGTCGTGAGCCAGAGTGAGTTGATACTGTCGTCATTGTCATCTTCTTCCAAAGTATAGAGCGCAATCGTGGTGGGAATATTACGGACAACCTTGGGCTCCAGTGGCCCGTTGCCATCCGCATCTTTCACGCCTTTGACGAAAGAATCCTTGTCGATTTCCCGGTTATTGCCCACATGGACGACGACACCGATGTCAGTGTCCCCGAAGGCGTCAACAATCGCCGGATTGTCATTGGAGCCGACTGGCGGGTTGCTGGACAGTGCCTCGTCGGTTAAGGTAAGGAAATCGATTTTTTGGGGATTGTAATTGGTGGCGCCGGGCGAGCTGACACTGTCCTGATATTCTTTGTCGCTGGAAAGGACTTTGCGCAGCAGGTTGTCGTTGTCATTCAGGAGAAAAGTGTAATCAGACTCATTGGGATTCGTTTTCCAGATTATTTTTTGCGCGCCTAACTCCGTAAAGATGGGGTAGCGGCCATATTGAGTTTTGTAAGATTCAAATGCATCGGTAATGTGGCCCAGCAAAACCCGGGTCCGGGCTTCGCGGCTTTTGCGCATGACGATGCCAACGGTTGGCAACAAGATGCCCGCCAAAACGGCGATAATTGCAATTACCGTCAGCAATTCGACCAGGGTATAGCCTTGGGCAAGCCGTGGCCGGTGGGGGCTGGGGTAAGACTGGGGCATAAGGAGTTATTCATAGACTTATCCCTACCCGCGCACAACTGCAAAGTCTTTTGCGATGATTTTTGTGGGATTCTCCTTGCCGCCAAGCCGCCGGTAATCACTCTGGCGGTCATGGCCATCGGGCATGATTATATCCAAGCCAACACCAACGGACGTCTCCATGACGCCCAGGACGCCAGCCTTAGTCCGCTGGACAGGGGTTTTCTCTACGGCGATGCCGTGTACGAAGTATGGCGCACCTACGAAGGTATCCTCTTTGCCGTGGACGAGCATTGGGAGCGATTATCCGCCTCCGCCGCCGGCTTGGGACTAACCCTGCCTTTGGATTTGCCGACACTCCTCGCAGAAATACTCCGCACGGTGGCCGCTTTCCGTGAAAGGACGCATTGGATCGGGGAGCTTTATGTCCGCCTGCAAATTAGCCGTGGGGGCGGCCCCATTGGCCTTGACCCGGCATTGGCTGGATCGCGGGCCAATTGGGTTATTCTGGTCAAACCGCTCGTCGACCTAACCGAATCCGAACTGGACACTGGCCTGCGCGTCGCATTGGCCTCTGCGGTGCGCCGCAATGATGCACGCACATTGCCGCCCAGCCTCAAAACCGGCAATTATTTGAATAATGTACTCGCGTTGCGCGAAGCTTTGGCTGCCGGTGCGCAGGAAGTACTGATGGTAAATATCGCTGGCCGGTTGACGGAAGGTTCGGTGCGCAATTTCTGGTTTGTGGACAAGGATACGGCGTTGACGCCTCGGTTGGAGGAGGGATTGCTGGCCGGGGTGACTCGACGGATATTATTTGAAAAAGTCGCGCTCATTGCCGGTTTGCATCTGGTGGAGGCTGCGTTAACCCCCGACGATTTACCCCGCTTTTCAGAATGTTTTGCAACATCCACCACGCAGGATATCGCGCCAGTAGGCCGACTTGGATCGCGTGACTACATGCTTGGTTCCGACACTGCCACGCGAAAATTAAAAGTGGCGTTTCGCGATTGGGTCAAAATATACAACCAGAAACATCCGCAATATCAGATGTGAAAATTTGCACTTAACCCATGTGCGGTGCCAAATGAGTGAGGCTGCCCTTGGATATCGCGACAATGCGGCGGACGGCCGCGATATTGGCCTGAACCTGGTCAAAATAGGGATTGGGGCCGTCGGGATAGGGGACAGCCAAATAACGTCCGATATTTCCGCATTCCTGCTGGAGTTTGGGAATCACGAATTTTTCCCAAAAGGTTGGAGTGTTGCGGTAAAGATCACCGAGGGTTTTGAACTGACGCGAATCCGCCGGGATGTTGTTCGACCGGTCGCTCTCGACAAATTCTTCAAACAGATCCGGAAGTTTTTGCACATAGCCGGGGTCACTCATCTGGCTGAGGAAATCGGCGGTGCACACGGCCTCGCCGAGCAGTCGGTGCCCGGGGTCGCCGAATTTAGTGCCCCCAAGATTGCTGCGCGGCCCGGTGCACAGGATCAGTGAACAGACGCGTTCAATGTCCCCCGTTTCCCATTTTTCTTCGAGCAGGAATTCATGGGCGATGTCGCAACCGCGCGGCTCGTGGATTAAAGTGTATTTGGCGCCGGTGCCTGCCTCGTCGTCGCGCTTTTTGAGATAACCGATATCATGCAACAGCATGGCATGGTAGCCTAGGCGAAAGTGGCGCGGCGCCAGTATGGGATGGCTGTTGGCCGCCAGATGGCCAGCGAGGATGCGGAGGCAGCACAGGGTGGCTTGCAGCGTGTGCTCCAAATCGTGGTAGGCGGTATCCATCGCCTGGAATTTACCCCAGCGTCCATCAAAGGCATCTTCCACTTTGCTCAGAATGGGGCGAATGTAGGGTGCGTCATGGCCGGGAAACATACGCGCATGCAATTGCTCAATCTCCCCGGCGACCGCTGAAGGATTGCGTGTGTCCGGCTCTAGCAGGGTATACGGCTGCTGGTTCATCACCAAGGGAAACGGATTGTCCGGTCGACGGTTAAAAATAACCAAACGAACCATCTAGGCAACCGCAAAAGCGGTTGCTGTAACACCGTTTCGCTTATGCTTGGCCGGGGCTCAGTTGCCCGCAACATAACCGCCCAGGCGCAAATCCTCCGCCGAGGGCAAGGTGAGTTTGGGCAGATCACGCTTGATGGTGAATGCACCCATGTCACTATCGGGTCCGCCAGCGGTCATATGCAGCTTCAAGCCGTTTATTTCCATGCTGTCATCCAGTGAATCCACATTAGGCAGCACCCATTCCCCGCCCACATCCGCCGCTTTGGCAGAAGCATCCTCGGCCTTTTCCGGAGTTAGCGCCAAAGTGAGAAAATCCTGATCCGTGAGGGCCAGGTCTGATTGTTGTTGCAGGAAGTAGGATTTGAGCATCAGGGAGGCAAAGCGGTTTTCCAAGGTGGAAGGGTCACCCGCCGTGCGGATGCGATAGGCAAAGGTTTTCTTTTTAGCCAAATCGAGGACGTCCTTGGGGTCATTTAGGTTGGCGGTGATCGCCGTAACGGGATCCATGGGCTTGCCATCCGGCCCCGGCGCATTGCGCTTGGCGAGGACTTTGTAAATCGGCACGTCCATCAGCTTCGCCATGGTGGGTTCGACGGAAAGAATCATGACTTGGTTGGCCAGAATGTGCATGTTGGTGGCATCCACGGCACGCAAAGAAACTGCGGCATAGCCGGAGTGGGTTTCATACAACACTTCACCGAGAACGATCGCCGCTTTGACATTGTCTCCCATAATCCGCGTGCGCTCAGGAAAGCTAATGATCAACTTGGATTTATCCTGGCCAATTTTGAAACTCCAATCGTGATTGCCTTTTAGGATGTTGGAGGTTTTGTCGGCTTTGAGCAATTGCGCCTGCACCTGTTTGGTAAGGGCAGCGTTGGGCGTGTAGTCCGTGCCAGAATAAACGTACACATTATCCAGGTAAACCTCCTGGTATTTTTGATCGGCAAGGGAGGATAGGACTTTTCCGGTCATGTCCGCGATCACGTCCGGCCATTGGGAGCTGGTCACAATGAGGTTGGCCGCGCTGGTGAGGGCGGCGTTTGCTTTGGCCTTGGCCATGTTATCGACGGCCAATTGGCGCAATTTGACCAAATCCGTGTTCGCCTGTTTCACTTCGGCGTTGCCCTCCTTGATCTCGGCTTGTCCTTCCTGGTTCTTCGTAGCGATGTCGGCGTTCCCCATCGGGTTGTTGGGGTCAGGTTTCATTGCGGCCTTCTTCTTGCCTTCAGTGATTTTTTGGTTGCCGTCGGCCAGCAAGCTCAAGTCCTGATTATAAAACTTCTGATTGGCAGCATCGAGGTATTTGAGGGCGTCCTTGTCGGAAATGTTGGGGCCTTTTGCCGTCCCTGAGGCCGAGGCGGCGGCCGGGGTGGTTGCGGCGTGGGTGGTCAGCGTCAATGCCGAGCCGCAAGCCAAAGCAGTTAGCAGGAAGATGGGGTAGGTGCGCATAGTCATGGGGTTTACAATCTTAGGGGGAAACAATCAATTTAGCAGATGCAGGCGCGAGGCCAAGCCGAAAAATTAAAATCCGAACGCGGCGCGGAATAAATTTTATTCAGCACGCTTGCCCATTGACAAATTTGACCTGAAGCCGGACAGTTGGGTTCCATGGTCAATGAAGACTTTGTTCTCTTGCGCGATTGCCCGGCCACCCTCATCCCGGCGGGGGACGCCGTGGTTTTGCGCCAAGGGGCCACGGTCACGGTCACCCAGGCCTTGGGCGGGTCGCTAACCGTGCGAGACGCCATGGGCCTGTATCGTATCAGCCCGCGCGAATTGGACGCCTTGGGGCCGCGCGCACGCGATTGGGCCACCAGCCAAGCTCAGACTGCCGCAACCAATCCGGTTGGAGATTTTTCCGAAGAGCAAGTGTGGGAAGCACTGCGCCAATGTTTTGACCCGGAAATCCCCGTCAATATTGTGGATCTGGGCCTGATTTATGATTTGCGCATTGAAACAACCGAATCGGGCACACGACAAATCTTCGCCAAAATGACGCTTACAGCGGCGGGCTGCGGCATGGGGCCCATTATTGCGGAGGATGCCCGTGGCCGGTTATTGGGGTTGCCCGGAGTTTCCGGAGCGCAAGTTGACATCGTATGGGATCCGCCTTGGACACCCCATATGATTTCACCCGCTGGACGTCAAAAACTCGGCCTTGAGTAATTGTTGACTGCGCAATGGACGGACTCCCTTCTGACGATTTCAAATGTCAGAAGCCGACAGCCATTTGACCGAGATAATGCGGAATCGACGGCCAAAAGTGGCATTGACCGGCGAAAGCACGTCATTCTTGCCATTATAATTGCCAGCAGCGGCAGGGTTGGGTGCAGCCAAACCACTGGTCACCGAGGGGTCATTAAGGCTGGCGGCATCCGTGGCCACGTAGTCCGGCATGCGTTGCACCACCAATTCACACCACGCACGGCTGAGCACGATATTCGGGTTCTGCGCGATACTGTTGCCAATGTCCTTTTGGTTGATCGAAGGGTCGATGACCTCACCGTAAGTGCGGATAAGAAAGGTATCTGAACGTGCGGAGAGAATGGGCGCCAAGGCTTCCAGAATGTCGGCTTGGGTCAGCCAGCCCGGGATGCCGACCAAGCGGCTGTTCGGGTCCGCCGAACCTGAAGCATAGACTTGTGCTCCGAAGGGAGCGTTGCCATCGGGGTAAATTAGGGAGAGGTTGCTCACGCCGGTTCCGGGAAGCAAACTGGTATTCATCGAAGTCGGCGACGTTGAACCGGAAGCGATTGTGGCATTGGTTAAGTTATTTAACGAGGGGAGAACTCCACCATCGGAAGAAATATCAATGGCAGTTTGAATCGCGCCGGAGACGGATGTCGGGTCGTTAACCGCATTGGTAACAGTCGAGGGCGAGAGGCGGCGGTTGACAAATTGGGCCAAGGAAAGGAACGGGCCACGGTAACGGACTTGCTGGACGATTTTTGCGGCGAGCATGTCAATTTGGTAATCAGTTAGTTGGCGAAAGCCGGCAAACCCAGCAGAATCGCTAATGCCTGCTGAGGTTGCGTTGCCTGGAATGGAGGGGCTGTTCACCGGCGAGCCACCGAAGGTCTCCGCCGCCAAATCAGGTGAAGCGGCGTTGCGGGGGAAATACACCACCTGGCTGCCTGTGCCGCCGATATCCAATCCCGGAGCACTGCTACCCGAATTACCAGTTCCATTTGAATTATAGGGCACTCCGCGAAGGGCGGATAGAATAGCCTTCCATGCCTCAACCGAAGTCGAATTGATGTTGAATGCACCGTCAATCATCATATAGCGCGCGGGGGCGTATGCGGGGAACATTAGCAATCCGGTGGCGGGATCCGGCACAGTCGTGTTGTTGCCGACACCCAACTGGGCGGAAGTGGGGGTGTAGCCTGCGGCGTATTTCAGCCGGCTGTTGGCGGGTCGGGTTGTCGCACCGGTTTCAGAAAGGGTGGAAAAGAAATACCGGTCCCAAAGGGCCACGTTCAGCAAATAGCTGATATCATAGGCATAAGCGGTGTTGCTGGCGTTTCTATAATAGACCGCCGTACTATTGGACGGGTTGGGCTCAGTGAGCATGATATTGCCAGCCCAGCCCCCGCCTGTACCCACCGTCGGCATGTTGTGTGAAAATTCAGACGACCGACGTGAGGTGTAGTAACTGGCGTAGGAATTGCCAAACGCATTGCCGGGTTGATAGCCCACGGAAACCCAGAAATCGTCCGCCGTGAGGTCGGCATGCTGCAGTTGGCCTAACGATATCATGGCGACGTCGGGCACCGCTTGTCCATTAGGGTTGGGTATCATGCCCCCCGCCGCCGCTTGCGTGCGGGTGGGTATGCTATAAAGCACAGTATATTGCGGGCCGCTGGCAACACCGGAGGTATAATTGCCCCCCAGTGAATAGCCCCAACCGGTATCTGCGGTCAAATTAGCATTGGGATTGCTGGATGTAGTTTGAAAGCTTACGCTATGGCCCAGACCATAGGTATAGCTCAGAACGCCGGCCAGGGGGTTGACCGTGTCGTCGTCGCCGGGGCCTTGGCTAAAGTAGCGGCCATACGGCGGCAGGCAAATGAAGGCAGCGGCAGCAGGCAGCGTCTTGCTGGCCGTATTGCTGGTTAAAAACACGCTGGGATTCATGGGCACAAAGGGCGGCGGATTCATGTTTACGGCCCGCAAGTTGTAATCGTAAAAAGTCCGGTAGGTCCCTTGTTGGCCGGGATCAAAATTGCCTGTTATGCCCGCGGTACTTGCCCCACCGTCGGTTTGCATTTCGAGTGGTTCGCCATCCGAGGGGTTGAAGGAGGGCCCAGGCATGGACATGGCCAAACCAAAATCGAACAGAAAAGCCGGCAGGTGGCCTGGAGGAGAATCTTGTGACCCCAAATATTGGCGGCGGTAACCCTGGGATGGCTCCACGTTCATGGAGCCGCTAGCTGTGTAAACCGAACTGGGGAAATATCCATCCCCGGTAAGGTCTATGTTGGTGATGGTTTGGAGGATGTTCTGTCCGTCGCCCGCCACATTAAAGCTGCCGGCCGTTACTGAATTGCCCGTAATCACAGGAGTCGTGCCGCCAAAATTGCCATCGGTTGTGGGCGTGATATCGGTGATGTCATAACGCAATTCCAAGGTCATTGCGACCGAGGAATACGCCGTCGAAATGTAGCCGTATTTAATCGACGGCCATAAATTAGCGGGTTGATTCTCGTACAATCCAACTTGGCTGACATCGGTCATGGCATTGCCCTGGGTGATATTCAAGTTCGCGGACGTTACGCTATTAGCAGTGGGAAAATTCTGCGGCTGAAGTTTCAGGCTCGAGAGGGTGTGGGTGATGCCTGTGTCGCGCACCATATAATTGTCCGCCTGTTGGTTGGGCTGGGGGATGGACTGCATCAAGGGGACGGGAATGATTTGGTTGCCAGTCAGGAAAATATTGCCGTTGGTGGCGAGGGACGAGCCTACTCCCGCCACAACGGTTACATTGGGGTCAATCGAATAGGTGTTGTTGGCGTTGGAGCCGCCGAAAAAAGTTGTCTCGTTAAATCCCCTGTGGTTTGCGTCCGCGAGAATAAATACCTTGGCCTCCCCTGGCTCCATAATGAAGGGCTTATTATTCACGTCCAGGTGCGGGATGTGAAACGCGACATTATCCAGTGCCGAATTGAAGGCGCGATTGCCGGACAAGGTGGTGACGCCAGGAAAACGGAAAGTTGTAAAACTTACCGGGTTCTTGAGTATGGGATAGTAACCGGGGGTGGTGACGCCGTTGCTTTGAGCATCCGTGCTGGTAAAGTAGTTGCTACCGTAGTTGGCGACCATCGGCCTGAGGGTGGTGTTGCCTTGGGTTTGGGTGACGTCATAGCCAATGGTAAAGCCCACGCCCGAAATATGGGGATTGTTCCGGTCATTATTGCGGGCTTCGGCTCCTATGCCCCATTCCTGGCTGGTGTTGGTGTTGATGCGGTAACCAAAATCAAGACCGCCACCCGGATCGGTAATCGGGAAATTATACGGATTGGCCAGGACAAAGAGCGGCTGGATGGCTATATATTCTTTTTGCTTGGCATCCACGTATTGCCCGATGCGCAACCGCGCCTCCAGAATGACCGGGCTGATGCCAGCCACGGTGTTATTTCCCGTGCGCATCACCACCGCCCCATTGGCGGAGAGGCCTCTAACATTGGTTTGATTTCCCGTGTTGCTGGATGCCAGGTTGTAATAGGAGTTTATCACATTCCATTTGAGCCCGGGATTGGTCGTAGGGGTGCCGCTAAAGGTGGTTTGGGAGGGCAACTCCGGCGCGCTGGGGCCGTGAAACAGGGAATTAAGTGCGCCATTGGGGCCATCCGCATTCCGCAAGCCATTGGAACCGACTCCGCCCGTGGCGACATTGCCACCCCAGGCCACGACATTGGGTTCAGTGGATTTGGCGGCGGCGGTTGTGTTGGCCCCCGCAGGCAAGATGGTTTTTTGGGACAGACCGTTGTTCGGATCCGTAAAAACCGTGTTGGGGGTGGCGTTGGAAGTCTCCTCAAAGGCGGCGGTAAGGTCGTAGCGCAGGCCGCCACGCAGGGAGTCTGCTATCACCCCATAAGAGTAGGGGGTGAAATCGTGGTAATGGATGGCCAGCGTTTCTTGCGGGTTGTTCGGGGTCGTGATCCCTTGCAAGTTTTTATCGATCATCAGGATTTGCGCGCTGTCCAGCATGTTGCTCAATTGGGTCGCCGTGGTGGCATTGTAAGTGATTGGGCTGTTTATCGAATTGGTTCCATTGCTATAGGTGTCCATGCCCAGCATCCGCTCAATGCCTGAGCGTTCGGGTGAGTATTCACGGTAGCGCGACAATTGGCCAGCCACCCCAACGGTGCTTACCGAGGTTTGCCCGGCATTGGCGTCGGCGATATTGTATTTAGCCTTCACCCCTTCGTCTTGCACATACCAGGCGTATCGTCCATTAGTCACCGTACCGCTGGCGGCCTCCGCCGGTTCGATAATGTTCACCACCGGGGCCACAATCATGTTATTGGCTTCATTGAGGGCTTGGAGAATAATGGCTGGGCCACCTTTGCCTGCGGTGACACTTAGTTTGGCGGTTTTGTTGTTAGTGTCGGCTGTATTTGGTCCGACCAGAACCACCGCCGGTTGAGGGGTGGCTCCAGAATTAAAGGGTTGAATGGTAATGTCCGGAGTCAAGGCATTCCAAGTGTAGTAGTCCGGAGTTCCCCGACTCACAATGGCAGTCGTGTTGGAGGAATAATAAAATTGGTTGCCAGTGATGTTGCTTAAAAGTGGAGATGCGACCACACCATTGGCGGGTTTGCCACCGACATACATGTTCGCAATTAACGGTGTGGATTCATCACCACTCACCAGCCAATTGAGCAAAATCGGCGGGACGGTGCCGTTATACAAATTCAGGGGGTTTGCGCCAGGACCCCAGACAGCCGTCCAATACCGGGTTCCGCCTTGTGTATAAGAGTTTTTGCTGCCGAAAGGAATAGGGGTCGGCGAGATGGGTGCAGGAGTTACGCCCGGGCCATCTCCGTTGATCCCGCCAGCACTATTGAACTGACCAGCCATATCACCTGCGTTGGCCGATCTATCATTGGCATCGCCAAATCGACCAATGTCCGCAGTGGTCGTCACCCGTTGGTCTGGCCCGGCAAATTTCTGCAATTGCCCGATGGCGATGTCGGCGGCCAACAAGGCGTTTTGCTTGGCCTGGGTATTGTACAAATTGGTCTTGGCAGCCGTAAGGTTCAATTGCACCAGCGTCACCAGCGCGAGGACGAGCAGCAGCAGCAGCCCCATCAAGCTGAGGGTCACGATGAGCGCGAAGCCCTTGCGCAGTTGGCGGGCGGCCTGGTTGAAGGGGCGGAAAAGGCGGGGTTGCCGAATGTTCATGGCAGGCATTTCAAGTTGGCTTCCGGCAGCGGGGAATAGGTGGGAGGAGAAGGGCAGGATTGACCCAAGGAACTAGGGCGTTTGGGTGACACCGCAGCAGGGGCAATCTTGCATGAAGCTTTTCTATGCCTTCCGCAAGGATTTTCCACCCTGCTTTCGGCGGTTTCTTTACGATTTTGGCCTCTCCCGGTCTGCGTTGGTTGCGCGAGACTGGTGAATCAACCTGTCTGACCTGCCAGCAAGGCCCGCAGTCCGGCCTCGTCGAGCACCGGCACCCCCAGTTCGCGGGCTTTATCGCTACTTTCGGGGCTTTTTTCGCAACAGTTCATCTCCCGGCATGGGTGCGACATCGGGAACCTGAGCCAGAATTCGGTCAAAATCCTCAATCCGGCCACGCTTGGCGCGGATTTCCATCTCTTCGCGCACGCCCCAAGCCGAGACTTGGGCCGCCAAGGCCAAAGAAACGAGTTGATCCACCGACATTTTTTCCTTCTCAGCGGCTTCGGTGGCCAGCTTGGCAAGGTAATTCGGGATTTTGGCATGTATGGTGGTCATGGCGCTGTTTTCAGTTTGGATAAAAAATCGCCGGGTGTCAGCACTGGAATATCGAGTTGGCGCAAAGGCGCAAAATGTCGGATATTAAAAGTCACCAGACAATCAGCTCCCGTTTCCCAGGCTAGGCGGGCGAAGGCTTCATCCTCGGGGTCAACGAGTATCGGCGTCCACTTTTCCCCCAGTTGCCGTCGCTCCGCCAACTGGCAGAGGGCATCAAGCAAATGGTCAATTTCATTCGTGCTTAGCCAAAAAGCGGGAGATTCACGTTTGAGCACTTCTTCGTATTCCGCCAACACGGTATTGCTAAGGATCAATTTCCACTCGCCCGCCCGTAAACGTCGCAACAATTCAAACGACGCCCCGCGCCGCGACCGCAGGGCGGCAACCAGTACACTTGTGTCGAGGACGGCGCGCATAGTGTGACGAGAAAATGTTTAGAAATTCACTGTGGATTCATCACATATCCAATGACTTTCAATGCCTTCTTTCGTTTTTTGTCTGCGATTTCAAATTCTAACTCGGCATTTTGATAATCTAACATTGCTTTGTCTAATTGCGTACCTGGCAACCACGATGCAACGGTATTAACTTCACTTACGTTTTCGCCTACAATGGCTTCTGGGTTGCCTTGCAAAATGCGAAGTCGATGCTTGCAATGTGTGTTGTTCTTGCCCGCTTTGCATGTGCAGGTGCAAAAGAGGTTTGAGTTGTCTTTGATAAAAGTTACGTCATATGGATCAGGCTCAGAGCCTTGGATTTTAAAGGTGATTTTTTGCATGGTAATGGCCGGGGAATAAAGTTTAAATGTACTTTAAAGATAACAAGATTATAAAATTAATCGAATAGTTCTTTTTGAGGCGGTTTAGATGGTATCAGGGCTAATAGGCCAGATTCATCTATTATGGTTACGCCAAGCTTTTGCGCATCATCTAGCTTTGAGCTAGGATCGCTACCTGCAACAAGGTAGTCGGTTTTTTTACTTACACTTCCTGAAACACGCCCTCCAGCTTCCTCAATTAGTTTAGTCGCTTCATGCCTTTTGAGACTGGGCAATGCGCCTGTTAATACAAATATTTTGCCCAAGAGCGCCCCTGATTGGGATGCGCGAAGGTTATTGCTTTGAGGCTTAATACTAAGTTCTTTTAGTCGCAATAACATTTCTCCCCCGACAGTTGAATTCAAGAAGTTTAAGGTGCTCTTTGCGGTTTCCGGGCCTATGTTCGGTAGGAACTGATATTTAGAAAGACGTTTATTAAGAGCCTCAATTTCTTCGTTTAACTTAGGCTCCCTTTCTTTTAGCATTTCATTTAATTCAATTATTTTAGAGGCCAAATTTTCCTTAATTGCATTTTTAAGGTCATTCCGAATTTTAGCTAACTGTTGTCTTGCCTTGGCTCTCAATTTGTAATCTTTATGTATTTCTAAAGCAACTGAATCGGTTTGTTTTGGAACAATTCGAAAAGGAAAAAGGAAATCTTCAAGATGGAGAATCTCTTGCCTGATGGATTTGTATTCTTCAGTTTTCCTTTTGTCCTTTAATGCAATGCTCCTGTCCTCAAGTGTAGCTAACTTTAACGTTTTGGACAAAATCTCAGATTTTTTTAATGAATCAAAATCTTGGTGATTTCTTGTAAGGTCTTCTGAGGTCACATCGCCCACATTGGCAATACCCAGCGCATACAACCACCGCGACAACGGCAAACTCCGCGCGCGCTCCAGCGCCGCGACGACGCGGGTGGCGTTCTTTTCGCCAAACACGCGTGGGTTTTCTTCGTCGCCGAGGTTGAGTTTTCCGAGTTCCTCAACACTCAGGGTGAAGAGATCGAGCGGATCCTTGACGCGCCCGGTTTTGGTCAGGCTGTCGGCCACAATTTCGCCGACATCCTCAATATCCATCGCCTTGCGGGTGCAGAAAAATTGCAATCGGCGAGCGACCTGCGGCGGGCAGGTAGGGTTCGGACAGCGCCAGGCGACTTCGCCTTCCTGTCGCACGGCCTTCGTTCCGCACGCCGGACATTTTTCCGGAAAATGATAAATTCGGCTGTGAGTGGGGCGCTTTTCCTTGACGACCCGAACGACAGCGGGGATGACTTCGCCGGCCTTTTCGATGACCACCGTGTCACCTTCGCGGATGTCCTTGCGCGCGATTTCGTCGGCATTGTGCAGTGTAGCGCGGCTGATGGTCGAGCCGGCGAGGAACACCGGTTCCAAATCCGCCACGGGGGCGAGAATGCCCGTGCGCCCGACTTGGATGATGACGCCGTTTATTTTTGTTTCCGCCTGTTCGGGGGCAAATTTATAGGCCATCGCCCAGCGGGGCGCTTTGGCCGTCGCTTCCGCCGCACGTTGCCCGGCAAAGTCATCGAGCTTCACCACCGCCCCGTCGGTCGCATAATCGAAATCGTGGCGCAAGGCATCGAGTTTCTGGATGGCTTGCCAAACCTCATTCACTCCCTTGGTGCGCCAGAGGTTATCCTTCGGGTGCGCGGGTAGGCCCCAATCGCGCAATTGTTGATGCAGTTCAAATTGACTGTCACACGGAAGCGGCTCGCAATAACCCAATCCGTATAAAATGACCCGCAACTGGCGGCGGGTGACTTCGTGCGGGTCGAGTTGCTTGGCCGTGCCAGCCGCGAGATTGCGCGGGTTGGCATAGAGCGGTAGCCCAGCTTCCTCGCGCTCCGCGTTAATGCGGCGAAATTCTTCATTGCCGAGAAATATTTCCCCCCGCAGTTCCATTACCGCTGGGTGGTTGCGTCCGCGCAGTTCCATCGGCAGCCCGCGCACGGTGCGAATATTGGCGGAGATGTCGTCGCCTTCGACACCATTTCCCCGCGTCACCGCCCGCCTGAATTTCCCCTTTTCATACGTTATGCAAATCGCCAAACCATCCACCTTGGGTTCCACGACATAGGTTAGCGCGCGTTCTTCCGCAAAAAGCTCCTTCTCCGCCAACACCCCGCGCAAGCGTTTGTCAAACGCAAGCAATTCCTCCTGATTGTATGTGTTGTCGAGGCTGAGCATCGGCGCGCGGTGGCGCGCAGTGGCAAAGCCTTCGCTGCGATCATCGCCGACTTTTTGCGTGGGCGATGGCCCGGCCAGTTCCGGATGTTTTTTTTCGAGCGTCTCCAGCTCTTTTTTCAAAACATCGTAATCAAAGTCCGTAATCTCCGGCTGGGCCCGCTTGTAATACAGTTCATCGTGGCGCGTGATTTCCGCGCGCAACTTGGCGATCCGGTCGGCGGGCGAGGCAGGCATGGCGTGGCGGTTTAATGGCCACCGGGCGTCATTCCCGGCGCGGTTACGTCCGAGCGTTGGAATACCGGCGCCGCCTCGGCTGGTTTCACTGCCGGTGGCAGAGCCGAGCCATCGGCGTGCATGAGTTGCAATGGCATTTCCGTGTCGCCGTCGTCCTTGATATCGTAGCGGCCGACGGCCCCGGTATACGTGCGCAAGCCAATGAAGCTTTCCCGAATCACTTTCGGATTGTTGGTCATCGGTTGTTTGGCGGCCAGGGCAATCCCATGGAGCGTGTCGTAAGCATACGCGGCAGGTAGTGCCGGGTCGCTGCCATACTTGGCGTGGTAGGCATCGGCAAACGCACGGCCCGCTTCCGTTCCGCGCGGATTGGCGGCGTAGTCGGGCAGGGGATACCCCGCAGTCGTGGCGAGTCCAGTGGGAGCGGACAGGCCCGCCAGACCATCGACACTCGCAATGCCGAATACCTGACCCTGCCATCCCGTGTGGTCAAACGCGGTCAAAATTTTGGGATACTCCGTTCCACCCCCCGCCATAATCAGCGCTCCGCCTTTGAAGCCCGCGAACACTTTGGCGAGCAGGCTGAAGTCGCCCTCGCTGCCGGCATAGGCTTCGTCCCGCACCTCAATGTCATGGTTGCTGCTGAATTGATAACTGAAATATTGTTTATGGCTTTCACCCGCGTAGTCATTTTGGTGGACGATGGCGATGCGTGTCACCGCTTCTGTGTTGAGATAATCCGCAATGACGCGCACTTCCTCGTCGCCATTCAGATAAATGCGCAAACCATTGTTCGGTGTGGCCTTCAGCGCGGCGACGTAATCGCAAAGGAAGCACACCAGTTGCGGACAATCGCCCAGAAATTTTTCCCCCGCGATGGCCAGCGCGCCGTCACCCACGAGCAATACGGCCTCGCCCCGGTCGCGCAATTGTTGCAGCGCCCCCGCGCCCATGGCTAGGTCGTTCTGGTCGTCGAGCACGTCGAGTTGGATGGGCTGGTTGTTGATCCCGCCAGCAGCGTTGATTTCCGCGACCGCCAGTTCGAGGCCGGTACGCATGGCGTTGCCCGAGTCCGCCCGCGGGCCGGTAAGTGGTAGTACTGCGCCAATGCCGAATGCGTGCGGATCCTTCGGAGGAAGTTTCTGCGTGGGCAAGTCGCTCTCGCTCACCAGGGGCGATGCTCGGGCATCGTCAATGCTTGAGGCATTGCCCGGCTGAGCCTGTAATTGATCGACATAGTTCTCCGCCGACTGGCACGCCCCGCTCAGCGCGGCCAGCGCCACGCCCGCCCCGAGCGTCAATACCCTCAGCCATTGCAATTTATGCATTCCTACAGTTGGCCCGTTATGCGAAACGAAGTCAAGAATTCGGCACTGCATTTCCCCAAATTCACCGAATGCGCGAAGCATTATTGGTTAAATTGCAACAATTGCAAAACCGTTTACCGCAATTTTGACTACCGGGATGACTTGCGCGCGCCGTGGAAAATCGCCCCGCCCAGCACCAACAGCACGCTTAGAAAAAGGCACAATAATACATCAACCGAATGATCGGGTTCCGCCACCCATTCGAATCCGATTAAAATCGCAAAGACCACCACAATTTTAATTAATAATTTCTTGTTGGTTGTCATAGGTAAAATAACGGCCTTTGCAACTATGCTAAAGTCCAGGATTTGGAAAGGAGTCGACTTTAAGTTTTTAGCTTTTTGGTTGGGGAAGGGCTGGGTGGTTGCCGTCTGGCCCGTGCAATCAACACCGCCCCGAGCAAAATCATAAACAACGAGAAAAACGTCCCACGGCTCAAACCGAGTAAAAGGGGAGCGTCTGGTTCGCGGAAGAGCTCGCAGAAAATGCGCACGAGCGCATAGCCGATGAGGTATTCACCCGCGAGCTGCCCGGCCGGGAGCGCGCCGGTTTTTCCTGGGGGTGAACTCTTCCAAAACCGCCATTGCGTGTAGAGCAACAGCAGCAGACCTTCCGTTGCCGCTTCATAAAGTTGCGATGGGTGGCGCGGCTCGGTGTAGCCAAGGATGGCGCCACTGGCGTCGCGCACGGGGAAAATCATCGCCCAGGCGACCGTCGCTGGTTTGCCCCATAATTCACCATTCACAAAATTCGCCAGCCGCCCAAACATTACTCCCGGCGGCGCGAGCGTGGCGATCACATCCCCCAGGCGCAGAAAGCCCGGCGGAGTCTTCCGCGCAAACCACCATAGTGCAATGACCCCGCCGATGAACGCCCCGTGGCTGGCCATGCCACCTTCCCAGATTTTGAAAATCATCGTCGGATTCGCAAAAAACTCCGCACGTTTCGCCGGTTCGCCGAGGATGACGTAAAAGAGATAATAGCCCAGCCGCCCGCCAAGCATCACGCCGAGGATGAGCGAAAAGAGCAGCGACGAACGCTGGTCGGCATTGAGCGGCAAGCGCCCTTTGCGCGCGTAGAGCCACATGAGATACGACGC
>DATHOB010000225.1:0-10453 GCA_035485355.1 Opitutales bacterium
AGAGCCTCGACCAACAGCTCGCCCAAGCTAACGACTCCTCCGGCCCCGGCGCGCCCTATGCGGTTTTGCGCCAAATGAATTTGCTCCAGCAACAAAACAAACTCGACGACGCCCTCGCCGTGGGCCGCCTGCAATTTGGCCGCGCGCCGGACTTGGCGCTGGCCTTCGCCCTCGCCCAAATCGAACACACCCAGGATCGCGACACCTATGCGAAAAATTATCTGACCTGGGCGGCCACTCCCGGGCCGGTGAACCGAGGCGAGGAAGGCATTTTGGCCGAAATGGCCCGGTGGGCGGTGGAACGCGGCGACCGTGAGCTGGCGCTCGACCTGTATGCCAAAGCCCTCGCCGCGCCCAATATGACCAATGAATTTTTGCAGGCCGTGCTGCCCGAGGCCCTCACGCTCGCGCAAGACGCCAGCAACAACGACCTGCACGACCGCTGGCAAAAACAATGGGATGTGCTTAACCCGCCGAAAGCAAATTGAGGGGGGAATTTTAGTTTTCGATTTTTGTTTCGGATTTGAGTTTTGATTTCTGACGGGCGCAGCAAGACTGCGCCCCTACACCAAGGCCGGGTGCCGTGGCTGGTGGTTGGTGATGCCGCAACGTGTATTTGTAGGGGCGCAGTCTTGCTGCGCCCGTTGCTTATGCTCACAATCAGACCATGAACGAAGCAGTGCCTAAATGACGGACGGGGAATCTGCATCGCGGCAGGCTATCGGCGCCAGAGGCGGATTATTTTATCACGATTTGCACTGCGGAGCGGAAACCAGACCTGACCCAATTAGCCATAAAGCCATTATTTCTGGCGATGGAGCAACTCGAACAAGCTGGTGACGTTAGGAATTTCTGCGCAACGGTAATGCCCGACCATGTTCATTGGCTCTTCCAACTTGGCCAACGACTTTCCATTGGGCGCGTGATTGCGCGGTTGAAGGCCTCCACACGCAAGGCGTTGACGTCGACAAGAATTGCATGGCAGAGGGATTTTTTCGAGCGGCAGGTGCGCACGGGTGAGCGCCTTGAGGACTACGGATTATACATTTTCCTCAATCCCTATCGCAAGGGATTGAGTCCGCTGGACGAATCGTGGCCGTATTGGAGAATGTGGCGTCCGAATGTTTTTGAATTTTCGGCAAAAATGCGTGATGGTGGTTTGCCGCAAAAAGAATGGCTTGCGCAAAATCATCGGCTTCCGTGCTTGATGAAGAATCGGGCGCAGCAAGACTGCGCCCGATTCCCACACAATCTCCCGTTCCGCTTTCAATTCGCCCATGGCACTCCCTCCAAAGAAAAAAGAAGTCGACCACACCGCGCTCGGCTCGCCGTTCATGCGCATACCGCGCCTGCCGGTCGAAGTCGCGCGCGATTTTCTCGATTTGGGCCTGCGCGATATCTTTGAACTGCGCGGCCGCGCGCCGGAAGTCCTCTTCGCGGATGTCCGCCGCCTAAAACCCGCCACCCCGCCCAGCCACCTGCCCTTTTTCCGCCTCGCCGTCTATTTCGCCGAAACCCCCGAACCCGAACGCGGCAAACTCCACCCCGATGCGTGGAGGGATTGATTTCTTTCACCGATATTGAAGCATTGAAATTCAGCAAAACTCAATTATTCATTTAAGTTAAATTTTGCTTGTTTCCCCCTTTAAAATCGTCTAGTGTACAACTGTGCCCTATAAAGCCTTACATGTTGCGAATACATTGGTGGACATCGCCACGCAAAACGGCGGACACCAAGTGACACCTTTACAGTTGATGAAGTTGGTATACTTTGCCCATGGCTGGCATTTGGCACTTGGGAGCGAGCCTTTAATTCAAGAAACAATTGAGGCTTGGAAATTCGGTCCTGTTGTTCGTTCTCTTTATCACAATTTTAAAGAATTTGGCGCCGGCCCAATTCCCGCTCCACTGGGCGAGGTTGATATGGATACATGGGATTATACCGTCCCAATCCTTCAAGACAACGAATCATTAAAAGTCAGAACGTTTCTAAAAAAAATCTGGGACGTATATGGGAAATTTAATGGCGCGCAATTATCTGCTTTAACGCATGAGATCAATTCGCCTTGGTATGTGGTTTGGAACAATCAAGGAGGAAAAGACAGAAAATTTGCCCAAATTCCTGACAACCTTATCAAGGAATATTTTTGCAAGAAAATAACCCCAACACCCCCAGCGACTCAAGTGGCTTAACGCTTAATCTTGATGCTATTGCAGAAACATCACCACCTAGCAAAATAGGCGAGGATGTCGATGAAAAGTCGTATCTCCAGGATATTGAGCAATTACATCGTAAAGAGGATTTGGCTGGAAAAAAGCAGGATCGAGAAGAAAGAAAAAAATATGCCGATAAAATTTTTTGCCTAATCGCGATTTGGCTAATTTCCGTGCTCCTTATACTTTTATTAGCTGGTTTTGGAAAAGACATCACACATTCATTTTCTTGGAATAACGGAGAGAAAACCGAAGTTTTTACACTTCACACTGGATTCACACTAGACAACGATGTCTTAATTGCCCTTTTGGGCGGAACAACTGCGTCGGTTATTGGAATCTTTGTTATTGTAGCCAATTATTTATTTCCTAGACGGCCTACTTCCTAACCTTTCGCCGGTTCTTGTCTCTCAATAATGACTTTCTGGAGGATCTCAGCCTGCGTGGGAGGGAGATAGGCGCGTCTCTTTTGCGCTTCTAGTGTTCAAGAAATGTGGCGTAGGCAGACTGGATTGAGCCCAACGCCACGATCACAAAGTAAAATCGCTTAGTCGTGCAAACAAGTTATTCAATCGTAGCGAGATTCAAAACTGATACAATCCCCCCTCCCCTCCCGCAGGCTTGCCTTCCGGCGGCCTTCCTATTTAATCGCCCTTTCCCAAGATGAAAATCCTTGTCGCCGACAAAATTTCGCCCTCGGGCGTCGCCTTCTTCAAACAGCAGCCGGGCTTCGAAGTCATCGAAGCCTATGGCTCCAAGCCCGAGCAGATCCTCGCCCTGGTGCGCGATGTGGACGCCATCGCCGTGCGCAGCGAAACGCAGATCACCCGCGAGGTCATCGCCGCCGCGACCAAGCTCAAGGCCGTCGGCCGCGCGGGCGTGGGGGTGGATAATATTGACGTCGAGGCCGCCACCGAGCGCGGCATCATCGTCATGAACACGCCTTCCGGCAACACCATCGCCACGGCGGAGCTGACCTTTACCCACATGCTCTGCGGCGCGCGCCCCATCGTCCAGGCCGGCGCCTCGATGAAGGCGGGCCAGTGGGACAAAAAGAGCTTTGCCGGCAGCGAATTGATGGGCAAGACCCTCGGCGTGTGCGGCCTCGGCCGCATCGGCGCGGAAGTCGCCAAGCGCGCCCTCGCCTTCGGCATGAAGGTGCTCGCGTATGACCCGTACCTCACCGCCGCGCGCGCCAAGGCGCTCAATGTCGAGATGGTCGTGCTGGAGGATATTTTCACGCGCTCCCATTACATCACCGTCCACATGCCGTTGACGGAAGACACCAAATACATGGTGGACGAGGCCGCGTTTGCGAAAATGAAAAAGGGCGTGCGCATCTTCAACTGCGCGCGTGGCGGCATCATCAAGGAAAGCGCGCTCGTCGCCGCGCTCGAATCCGGCCACGTGGCCACCGCGGGGCTCGACGTGTTTGAGGACGAGCCCCTCCCCGCCGACCACCCCTTGCGCAAGTTCCCCAATGTCGTGCTGACGCCGCACCTCGGCGCCTCGACCAAGGAGGCGCAGGAAAGCGTGGGCATCGAAGTCGCCGAGGCGCTCACGGAAGTTTTGAACGGCGGAGTCGTCCGCAACGCCGTCAACATGCCCTCGGTGGATGCCCACACGCTCGCCGTGCTGCGCCCGTATCTCGCCCTCGGGGAAAAACTCGGCGCCGTGCTCCAGCAAGCCGCACCGGACAAAATCGAAAAGCTCCGCATCACCTATTTTGGCAAGATCAACGACCTCGACGCCAACCCGCTCACCCGCGCGATTCAGCGCGGCTACCTCCGCCGCATCAGCGGCGCGGACGTGACGGACGTCAACGCCCCGCTGCGCATCCAGCAGCTCGGCATCGCCGTCGAGACCATCAAGTCCACCACGCCCGCGGATTACACGGAGCTCGTGCAACTCGAAGCGATTGACGCCGCGGGCCACGCCACGGTCGTCTCTGGCACGCTCATCGGCACGGCGCAGAACCCGCGCCTCGTCGGCCTCCTCGGCCACAGCGTTGAGGTGACGCCCGCGGGATATCTCCTCGTCCTGCGCAATCGCGACGTGCCCGGCATCGTCGGCATGCTCGGCACGGTGCTCGGCAAACACCAGGTGAACATCGCCAACATGTCGCTCAGCCGCAGCTCGAAAAACGAGGCCCTCGCCGTCTATCAATTGGATTCGCGCCCCTCGGAAGACGCCCTCAAGGAAATCCGCCACCACCCGGCGATTCTCGGGCTGCAAGTGATTACGGTGTAGAAGCCGCGATTAGCCACCAGGGCCAAGCCTGCGAAGTAACATATCCGATTGAGAATTGTGCTTCCGGGGTAGCGCGGCTCGTTGTTTTGTCGCGTAGCGACAATACGAAAATAGCCGTGGGCTTTAGCCCACGGAAACCGGACGGGGATTAATGCGTCGCGTAGCGACGCTTGAGATTGGCTTGGTTTCCTGATTTCAAGCGTCACTACGTGACGCGGTGAAACCGCATCCTACCTACCGTGGGCTAAAGCCCACGGCTATTTTCGGAGCCTCGCTACGCGAGGCCGGGCGCAGCAAGTCTGCGCCCCTACACCAACCGAAGCCATGGATAAACGCGGGATGCAGAAATATAGGTGGCAAAATGGGGTCATAGCCACACGGCTATTATCAGAGTCTCGCTACGCGAGACCAACACGCAAGACGCGGAAACAAAGATGGCAAAATGTGGGCTTCGCCACCGCCCTACCCCAGCCTCGGCCTCTACAGCCGACCTGATACAGTACTGCCAACGATGTGGAATTTGTGGCGTTGAAAGATTGGCCGGGTCGCTTATTTGGCGGGGGCCGTCATCGATGCCGGGGTCGGCGCCGGGGATGCTTCGGGAACTTTGGCGCCGCTCGCATATTTGAGCTCCACTTTTTGCAAGCGCGCCGTCAGCAAATCCTGCTTGCTGAGGGCGTATTGCGCGCCCAGGGCCGAGCCTTGCTTCATCACTTCGGGAAGCAGGGAGATGGTTTTCTTCCCCAACGGCGTCTGGTAAAATGCGATCAATTGATTGAGTTCGTCCTCGGTGAACGCCTTCGCATAAATGTCCGCGATTTGGGAGCTCAGATCCTCCCATTTGAAGTCCTCGTCAAACCACTGTTGCACCGCCTGTTTCATATCCGCGTTCTCCGCTGCGGGCATGGACTTGCTTGCAGGCATGTTGTCGATGACGGCGATAAACGCGTTGCGCATGACGTCTTTGCCGCCGGTGGCTTCCAGCAGCTTCATAGCGGCCTGGCGGTGGCTGGCGTCATCCGCCATGGCGGCGCAGGGAAGAAGAAAAAGCAGAATCAGGCTGAGATATTTCATGGTGGGTGGGGAGTTGGCGGTTTAAAGAGATCACGCTGGCGTAAGTTGCCCGTTTGGCAAGCGCCAAGAGGGAAGAGGGCGCAGCAAGACTTCGCCCCTACGTCGAAGGATCGCTTACAACAATTCGCTCTGTGCGCTGACGACCCCGGTTGGCGGCGGCAGCCCGGCGGCCTGCCAGCCTTTGGCGGTGAGCACCCGGCCCTGCGGCGTGCGCGCGAGGTAGCCTTCCTGGATTAAAAACGGCTCGTGCACTTCCTCCAGCGTGTGCTCTTCCTCGCCGACGGCGACGGCAATCGTGTTCACGCCCACCGGCCCGCCGCGGTGGTTGTGCGCCATCACGCGCAAGATGCGCTTGTCCATTTCATCGAGGCCGGCCTTGTCGATTTCCAAAAGTTCCAGCGCGGCCTCGGCCACCGGCCCGGTTACCTTCCCTGTGGCGCGTTGCTGCGCGTAGTCGCGCACGAAATGCAACAGATTGTTCACGATGCGCGGGGTGCCGCGCGCGCGGGTGGCGAGGACTTGCGCGCCGTCCTCCGCCAGGTCCACCTTCAGCAACTTGCCGCTGCGGCGCACAATCTTCACCAAATCCTCGCGCGAATAATAATCCAGCCGCGATTGCAGCGTGAACCGGCTGCGCAGCGGCGCAGTGAGCAGGCCGGTCCGCGTCGTCGCGCCGACGAGTGTGAACTTCGGAATCGTCAGCCGCACACTGCGCGCATTCGGCCCCTGGTCGATCAGGATATCGATGCGGAAATCCTCCATCGCCGAATACAGATATTCTTCGACGGTTTTCGCCAATCGGTGGATTTCATCAATGAACAAAATATCGCCCTCGGCGAGATTCGTGAGCAGCCCCGCCAAGTCACCCGCCTTCTCGATCACCGGGCCGGAAGTCACGCGGACTTTGCGCCCCATTTCGTGGCCGAGGATGAACGCCAGCGTCGTCTTACCCAATCCCGGCGGGCCGGAAAGCAGCACGTGGTTGAGCGCTTCACCCCGCGCGCGCGCCGCGCCGACCATCACACGCAGCCGCTCCACCGTTTTCGCTTGTCCGGTGAAATCCCCAAACGTCGGCGGGCGCAACACGGACTCCGACGCCGAGACCGCGCCATCCGCCGGTGGCGCATTGAGCGGGCCGAGAAGTGCCGCCGCGCCTTTTTTGCTGGGTTTCGTTTCGCTCATGTCGAAGACCCACCTTCCCATTCAGACGGGCGCAGCAAGACTGCGCCCCTACAACTGACTCGCCAACGATAAAAAACCCAGCCGCCGTCTTCTGTAGGGGCGCAGTCTTGCTGCGCCCGTTTTAGTTTGGATTTGAATTTCGAAAACATACCTTCCCGGCACTCTAAACGCCTGCGCGCCTCGCCGCCAAGACCCAAAGGCGCGGGCACTCATTACATTTCTCTGACAATTCTATCCGGTTTTCGGCTCGCTACTTAGGCCGTACTTTGCTTGAATGAGCGCTTCCATGAAAAAACTCCTTGCTACCCTTACCCTCTTCGTGGCCCTCGCCGCGCCAAGCTTCGCCCAATCCGCCACCCCGGCCGCTTCCGCGCCCGCCGTGCCGGATATCGTTACCAAAGGTTTTGACGCTTACAAAACTTCCAGCCAGGACGCCGTGGACATCTGGTTCAAAGGCTCGCCCCTGAACGACGACATGCCGACCAAGGCCAAACTCCTGACCGCGTTTTTGGATTTTGAAAAAGCCTACGGCAAATATCTCGGCTACGAAATTTTCAAGTTTGTCCCGCTGACGAAGTCCACCGGAGTCGCCTACGCCGTGTTGAAGTATGAGAAGGGTCCGATTTGGTTCTCCATCAATCTCTACAAGCCGGCCGACACGTGGATCATCCCAACGCTGAATGTTAACCAGAATCCCCAGGCCGTCCTCCCGCAGAATCTGCTCGGCGGGCAATAAACCCGGGAATCTACCGTTTGCGCCACGCGCGCACGGCCAGCGCGATCCACATTGCGCTGGCGAGGCCCGATAGCCATAGCCCGAGATGAAATGACGGCGGCGCGTATTCGACTACGAGTTCGTGGTGGCCCGCAGCGAGCGGAATCGCGCGGAGGATGTAATCCGCCGGCAAAATCTCGTAGCTGGCTTGCACACTGCCGGGGAGCGGTCGCGCCCGCCAATCCTTGCTATACAAATCCGTGATCAGCAGCAGGGAGGGCGCAAGGGTATCGGCCTCAATGGTCAATGAATCCGATGTCTGGCTCACGAGCCGGGCGCTCCCCTTGGTTCCCATCACCGGTGCGGGTGTGGGCGCGGATTCCAGCAACACGGTTTTCCCGGGATCGAAATCGGGCCGGGACATCGCCGCAAAGATGGCGTCGCGCCCGGGCAACACCGCGTAATCCGACGCCAGCAACACATGCGGCAACGAATTGTTGAACGGAGCGCATTCATCGCCTTTGTCATCCGAATAAAAAACATACCCGAGGCGCAACAGCGCCATGATGGGCGGCATCTTGCGAAAATACGCATACTGGAGCGCCTGGTTCGGATTCATCCCCTGCGTGTAGGCAATGAACTCCGCGTAACGTTTCAGCACCGTCGGGTCGTTGCCGGAAATGTCCGGCACGCCCAAAAAATAGCCGTTGTTGGCGCGGGTGGTGTTGAGCACGCGGTAATCACCCGGATGCGCCGCCACAAACGCGCTGACATCGCGCGGCTCCAAATCGCTGGTGTGCCCCGTTCCCATGCTGACGTTGGCAAAGCCCACCATTTCCAGCGGCAACATCAGCACGGGCACCCACCGCCACTTGGGCCAGCGGCGCGCGGCGAGCAGGCTCGCCCCCGCCATCACCAACAACACCCCCGCCAAGGTGAGCGATGCCCCGGCCTGCTTGGTGGCATGTTGTAAAAACCCTGCATCCGACCATCGGGCGGTGGCCGTGAAAGTGTCAATGCTCGTGGATATTTTCGCGAACAGAAAGGCCAGCGACCCGGGCACCGACCATAGGTATATACCCACGCCCACCGCCAGCAGCCCCAGCCCGGAAACGGCTGGGCCATAAAAGCGACCGCTCATGCGCCCGCGCCATACGGCGTCCGCCCCCGCGGCGATGGCTTGGGTTCCGAAGAGCATCGCGGAAAAAGTGAATTTCGACAGGCTGCGAAATTCCCCGAAGCCCGGTGCATGCAAATATAATATATGCAAGAGCGGCGTGTAATCTCCCAGCGCCAACACCAGCAACAGCACCGCCAGCAGCGCGTCCCGCCGCGTCCGCGCTCCGTGCTGCTTGTCGCCCAGGGCCAACCCCGCGAGCACCACGCCGGAGACCCCGGCGAAGAGCGATACTTCCCATAGATACGCCCGGCCCCAATAATTCACCGCATGTAAATTTCCGAAAAATCCCGGCGCAATCATCGTCAGCAGATTTTCCGGCGGGAAAGAAACCTGCCGCACAAAATCATACGGCAGGGTGCCCTGCCGCACGCTCTCCCCCACCGCCGCCAGCCCGGGCAGCAATTGCGCCGCCGCCAATGCCGCCCCGCCCAGATAAACCGCCGCCAACAACGGAAGCGCCCGCCAGCGCGCCGCCGGTGCTGCCACCGTTTCCAGCACCGCGAACAATCCCGCCGCCACCGCGGTGTAGAATACGTATTGCGGGTTGCCCGCCAAAATTTGCAGGGCCACCGCCGCCATGCCGAGCAAGAGCGGCTTTAGCACCGGCCCGCGCCACGCCGCTTCGAGCGCGCAAAAAATCCACGGCGCCCAAGCCATGGCGCAAACATTCGTCAAATGTCCGCCATATAAATGTGGGAACACCGGGCCGCTCAACATCAGCGCGAAACCGGCCAACGCGCCCGCCCATGGCCTGCACCCGCGCCACACCGCCCAATACCCCGCGCCCCAGCCCAAGATCAACAAGTGCAGCAGAAACGACAGATTGACCGCCCGCGCCAGCGGCATAATTAAAAAGATGGCGTTCAGCGGATACAATTCCGCCGACTGCAAATCACCCAAAAATGGCTGACCGGAATAAGCATAGGGATTCCACAAGGGCAAGTGACCCGCGCGGATGCCTTCCGCCGCAAACGCCCGCCACGCCGCAAACAGATTGACCAAATCCGTGTCCGCCGCGGACAAAAACATACCCCCCGGCAGCAAAAACACCAGTGCCACCACCGCCGCCACGCTTAATAGCGCCCCATGCCATATGCGGAATTGAAAATGGCGCGACGCAGTCATGGGAATTTAAGCCAAAAAAACATTATTCGCATTCCGCCCGCCGATTCCAAGAAAATCTCCCCGCCAAAATGGGTGATTACCGCTCGTCGCTTAATTCGTTGGGAACGGATTGCGCTCGGCGAATTGCGCCTGGTGCCAATAGGGGTAAATCCGTGGTTTGGCGCTGGCGGCTTCGAGCGTCGCGATTTGCGCGGGCGTCAACTTCCAGTTGGCCACTTCGAGATTGTCGCGTAATTGCGCTTCCGTGCGCGCGCCGATGATGACCGTCGCGACGCTGGGCCGGTGCAGCACCCAGTTAATCGCCACTTGCGCCACGCTCTTGCCCGTTTCCTTCGCCACGGCGTCGAGTGCGTCCACGACACCATAAACAAATTCATCCGGCGCGGGCGGAGCGATGCGCACGGTGGTGGCGTCGTGCAGGCGGCTCACCTTCGGCAATTTTTGCCCGCGACGCACTTTGCCGCCCAATCGCCCAAACCCGAGCGGACTCCAGACCACCGCACCCACGCCTTGGTCGAGGCCCAACGGCATCAACTCCCATTCGTATTCGCGCCCGATGAGCGAATAATACGCCTGATGCGCCACATAGCGCGCCCGGCCGTGCTTTTCCGAAGCCGCGAGCGCCTTCATTAAATGCCAGCCGGAGAAATTTGAGCAGCCGATGTAGCGGATTTTTCCCGCGCGCACCAAATCATCCAGCGTGCCGAGCACTT
>DATHOB010000226.1:0-9836 GCA_035485355.1 Opitutales bacterium
TGGAATTGTCGATAATATTGCCGCTCAATGTTGTGGTGTTGCTCGTGAAAATGAGTGTGCCGGAATTGATGGTAGTATTGCCGGCATAGTTAACGTTGCCGGAAAGGGTCAAATTGCCGCTGCCACCTTGGGTTAATGCGCCGGTTCCATTGATGACTTGGGCGAAGCTGGAATCCACCGACTGGTTAAAAATCAACGTGCCATTGTCGACGATATTTCCACCCAGACCGGAAGTGCTGCCGGTGAAAATAAGCGTGCCGGAATTAATGACGATATTCCCGCCAAGAGTGTTATTACCGGAAAGAGTGAGGTTGCCACTGCCGGATTGGATCAGATTTCCCGTGCCATTGATGACCTGCGAAAACGTGCTGTCGGCGCTTTGACCGATTTGCAGGGTAGCATTGTCGGTGATGTTGCCGGAATAGTTATTATTGCCATCCAACTCGAGTGTTCCGGAACCAACCAAAGTCAGCCCATAGCCATTGCCGCCATCGCTGATGGCGCCGCCCACGGTGAGGGTGTTGCCCGTAATCGTGATGATACGGCTGCCCCCGAGCGCAACTGCGCCGGTGCCAAGGTTGAGACTGTGCGAACCAATGAAGGCGAAATCGCCATTCCAGTTCTGCGCATTGTTGGTGCTGAGGGTAAGGTTGGCGCCGCTTACATTATCAAAACTGCCACCAGCAATGGTAAATGTACCCGTGCCAAGGGCGGTGGAACTGCCAAGGGCGAGGGTTCCGGAATTAAGATACGTGCCGCCGGCATAACTATTTGCGCCATTCAAGGTCAAAGTTCCCGTGCCATTTTGGGTGACCGTGCCTGTGCCCGAGATAACTCCGTGAAATGCGCTGTTGCTGGATTGATTAAAAATCACCGTGGAATTATCCACCATATTACCGCCCAAGCTAGAAGTGCTACCCGTGAAAATAAGCGTGCCGGAATTGATGGTCGTCAAATTGGCATAGGTGTTGTTGCCCGCGAGTGTGAGGTTGCCACTGCCCGACTGGGTCACATTGCCGAAGCCGCTGATGGTGTTCGCGAAACTGCCATCCACCGGGAGGTCAAAAGCAACACTGGCGTTCACGATGATATTTCCGCTCAGGCTGGCGATATTACCGCCAAAGATCAGCGTGCCGCCGTTGATGTGGGTGTCGCCGGTGTAGGTTGCATTGCCGGAAAAAACCAAATTGCCGCTGCCACTTTGAAAAAGCATGCCGGTTCCGCTGATGTTTTGACTGAAGCTGCTGTCGGCACTCTGAAGGAAAACCAAGCTAGCATTATTAACGATGTCGCCACCCAGACCCGACGTGTCGCCGGTGAATCTTACACTGCCAACATTGATGGTGGTGATACCGGAATAAACATTCGTGCCGGAAAGCGTGAGGGTGCCAGCGCCAATCTTAGTCAAGCCACCTGAGCCAGAAATATTGCCGGCAATGGAAATCCCCAGCCCATTGGTGTCCAAAGTCGAGACGGTGCTGGCGGCCAAAGTGAGCGGAACCGAACTTGGGAAAACCAGCGCACTCGAGCCGTTGTAGGCTTGGAGCGTGCCCCCCCCCAAAGTGAAACTCACGCTGGCCGCCGAGCCTTCATTATCCAGGCCAAAACCACTGGTGGCGATAGCCAGTGTGCCCGCATTAAGTTGTACCGTGCTTTCCGCGCTCGAAGGATTGAAATCACCGATAGTAAAGCCTTCTTGGGCAAAAACAGTGCCACCATTAATGATCAGCGTGCCGGGGCCCAGAGTGCCCTCCCCCACCACAAAGGGACCCGTAACAGTCATAGTGGCGCCGGGGCCAACCGTCAAACATCCCGCACTTTCCCAACCAACGTTAAATTGCCCCAATACCGTCCACGATGAATTGGCACCGGAGACCAAACCGGTGCTGAAGCCAGATTCGCCCGTGCCAATTTGCGTGCCGGAAGTAGTCAGGTTCGCACCATTGATAATGTTAATGGTGCCGTTGCTCGCGGAGCCAATTTGGATCGCACTGTTGGGAATATCCAAGGTGGTATTGCTCACCGTGAACGTGGCATTTACGCCAAATTGATTGGCAACATTGAGCCGGGCAGAATTGAACAAGCTGCCGCCATCGGCCACCTCCAGGGTGCCGTTGTTGATGTTGGTGGTGCCGGAGTAAGTTTCATTACCGGTCAAGATCAAGGTGCCCGCGCCGATTTTGGTAAGGCCATAGGCGTTGCCACCATCGCTGATGACGCCGCCAACAGTAAGGTTGCCATTGGTCACGGTGATTGTCCGCGTGGCATTCATCGTTACCGCGCCAGTGCCGAGATTAAGATCATTGGTGCCGATGAAATTAAAATTTAGGTTCCAATTTTGCGCGTTGTTGGTGGTGAGGGTGACGCCAGCCCCGCTGGTGTTGTCCAGATTGCCGCCTGCGATGGTCAGGGTGCCGGTGCCGATTGCGGACGCACTATTGATATCGAGCGTGCCGCCATTGAGCGCAAGGCCGCCGCCAAACGTATTGGTGCCGTTGAGCGCAAGGAAGCCGTTGTTGGTTTTAATCAAACCGCCCGCGCCGCTCAAATTACCCGACCAGGTGGCGTTGAACCCATTGGTGTTAAGGGTCGAATTGGTGCCGGTGCCCAAGGTCGCATTGATGGAGGTGGTCAAATCGCTGCCGGTCACTCGCAAAGTTCCACCGCCAAAATTAAAATTGTAATTACCCAAACCGGCGGCAAGGCCGTTGCTGCCTCCCAGCGAGAGTGTGCCGCCATTGAGATTCACCGTCCCGTTGGAGCCGGCTTGTACGCCGAGCGTCAGGACTTGACCATTCGCAAGACTAACGAGGGCGGCATTGGCAATGGTAAGGGTGCCGTTGCCCGCATTGCCTACTAAAAAGTTGTCCGCGATGTTCCAAACAGTGCTGGTATCGCTGACCAAAACCGCACCCGTCGATCCCGAGCCATCCCCCAAAGACGCATTGCCGGAAGTCGTCAACGTGAAACCGCCCATGACGGTGAGCAAAGTGGTGGCATCGCTGCTGCCATCCAACCCTATCGTAAGGTTATCCGAAAACGCATTGGCGAGGGAAATCACGGCTTGATTGCCACCGGAGGTATTGAGCACCACGTTATCACTCAGTGTGGGCACATTAGTGGTGCTCCAGTTGGTACCGGTGTTCCAATCCGTGCTGGTCGAGCCCACCCACAGGGTTTGCGCGGAAACGGAAAGCGCCCCGGTCAATCCGAAGCTCAAAACCAAGGCCACACGATAGCTACGGCCAAATTCAAAACGATGGCGGCTCAATCCACGTTTGCAAAAAGTGAAGAATAGTGTCGCGAGATGAAGTAAGCATCCGATGAAGGAGCCATAGAACAGATTTTTAATCAGCATTTTTTGCCCCTTAAGGATTCCATTAAATTTATGAGGAAATAGCTCAACTGGTAGTAGTGGCTTATCGGTCATTTTAAAAGCATGAATCATGCTTTTTTACCTATTTACGAACTTGTAACTTAACTCCCGGTTTTTGATGAGTTAAAAACTTCATTTATCCGTTAGGTTTTTACCCTAGAAACGGAGTGATTGCTAGTTTCAAACGCTTGGGAGACTCATTTGAGCACTACCCCGATCACTCAAACGTCTGGAGCGATGACTCCAGCGGCGCGGTGCTTGGCCGGCGCATCATGATACCCATCCTTGATGGCCATGTCCTCCAAAACGGGCAAAATCGTCTATGACTCGAACGGCAAGCCCATAGGTGTCATCGTGGTGGACGCAGATGGCAAACAGGAGTTCGTGCCGCTGCAGTAATAAAGCTCACCAGATAAACTTTGGGATCATCAGCCTGCGCGTCATTGCGCAGGCTGATTTTTTTTAACGTAGATTAATCATTCCTAACTGTCTGATTTTCGATTCATCATTGATAAAGGGTGGAGGTGGCGGGAGTTGAACCCGCGTCCCCTGGGCTTTCGAAGATAGCTTCTACAGGCTTAGCGTGTGTTTTGAGTTAAGACTGGGGCCGCCCCGCGCAGGCTGCCCCAGGACCGAGTCATCAGTAAGTTACGGTCGCGCTGCCGATGACACCGGCGCGACTATGCCTGCTGTAGCAAGCCGTCCCTTAGCAGGTTTCCAGGCGGCTTGTCACTGCATTAAGCAGCGAGTGCGTATTCGTTGTTGCCAACTATACTGTTGGTGGAGTTTTGACAGAGCCAACCACCATCTCTGGCCTGCCGCTACGTCCGTCGTCCCAAGGTCGAATCCGGAACACCCCCGAAAGGGAAATGATCAAGAATGAATCTGAAATCGCAAAGAGGAATGCCAAAGAACCCGGCGTTACCGCCGCAACAGGTTAATATAGACAAGTTCGTTTTAATTCGCAAGGCTTTCCCCATGGCCTGGTCCACTTCCCAAATCAAAGCAGCATTGCCGAGCACCGCGCTCACCCGCGTTGACGGATTGCCGTGGCCAAAAATCGGCTCCGGCAAAGTCCGCGAACTCTTTGACGTTGGAGACGCGCTGTTGATTGTCGCAACGGACCGGCTCTCGGCCTTCGATGTGATATTGCCCGATGGGATTCCTGGCAAAGGCATCCTGCTCACCCAACTCAGTCTCGGGTGGTTTGCGCGCACGGCAGCGCTGACGCCGAATCATCTGCTGCCGAACCACGATGCGGAAATTGCTAGTCGACTTAAAGATTTCCCGCAACTCCAAGGCCGCAGCATGTTGGTGCGCAAGCTGCGCCCGCTGCCCATCGAGGCGGTGGTGCGCGGCTACCTCGCTGGCAGCGGTTGGAAAACTTACAAGCAAACGGGGATGCTTTTTGACCAGACCATTCCCAGCGGATTGACGGAAAGTGAAAAACTTCCGCAACCGATATTCACGCCGACGAGCAAGGCCAATGCTGGACACGATGAACCCCTGACCGCCACCCAATGCACGGGGCTGCTCGGCGCGCAACGCTATGTCGAAGTGCGCGAACTCAGCCTTAAGCTCTACGAATTTGGCGCGCGCGAAGCCGCCCGCGCCGGAGTCATCTTGGCCGACACGAAATTCGAATTCGGCACGGATGCCAGCGGCAAACTGTACCTGATTGACGAAGTGCTCACGCCCGACTCCTCGCGCTATTGGCCGGCCAAGGATTACGCCCCCGGCCGTTCGCAAATGGCCTACGACAAACAATATGTGCGCGACCACCTCGAAACACTGAACTGGAACAAGACCGCCCCCGGCCCGCACCTGCCCGCCGCCATCATCCAACAAACCCAAAAACGCTATCTCGAAGCGATTGAGCGACTGTTGGGATAGCCTGATTTTTTGCCATGAAGGAAATATTCACCCATCCCAATCTCGCCCAAGTGGGGTTGTGCAAATCCTTGCTGGAGGAGGCGGGCATCGCGTGCTTCATTCGCAATGAGGCGGCGGGCATGATCACCGCCGTGCCGATTCCGGTTTTTTATCCGACGCTTTGCGTGGTCAATGATGCCGATAGTGAACGCGCCCAAGCGATCGTGAATTCGAGCCGCGCGCCAGCGTCCCTCGCAGGCGGGGCGTGGGTGTGCCCGCATTGCCAGTCCGCCGTGCCCGCGGGATTTGATGTCTGCTGGAATTGCGAGCGCGAGCGCCCGGCCCCCACTGTATAACGATGTCCTTTCAATGGCGAATGGATTGCAAAAATATAATAAATTGGCGAATCAGGGTTTGCCGAAGACCGGGAGTTGGGATACGTTTAATTTTTTATGAAAATTGTCCACGTCGCCAGTGAATTTAGCCCGTGGGTGCGCGTGGGTCACCTGGCGGATGCGGTGGGCGGTTTGTGTGCGGAACTGGCGCGTGAAGGCCACGAAGTTGCGGTTTTTTTACCCGGCTATCGGCAAGTACTGGCGGATCCGCGCGCGGCCAACGCCGAGCTGCTTTACGAACACGCGCTCGAACTGGGCGATGGACACGTGAGTGCGCAAACATTGCGGCTGCCGATTGCGAAGAATCTCACCCTTTATCTGATCCGCCGGGATGAATCCTTTGATCGTACGTTCCCCTATGGCCCTCCGGGCGGGGAATACGAGGACAGTGATTCGCGGTTTTTGATATTTTGCAAAGCAGTTGCGGATGCGTTGTGCCGCTTTGACCAGCCGGTGGACATCGTGCACTGCCATGACTGGCCGACCGCGCTGCTGCCGCTTTTGCTCCGCGTCGAAGAGCGCAAACGCAGTGTCAGCGCAGCTGCGCGCACGGTGTTCACAGTGCATCATCCGGCGTTCCAGGGAATTTATCCACGGCGCACCTTTGCGCTGACCAATCTGCCGGAGGAATTTTTCGCGCCTGATTCGCTGGAGTTCTTTGGTCAGGTCAATTTCCTCAAAGGCGGGCTGGTGTATGCCGAGGTATTACTTGCGCCCAGCCCCTCGGCGGCACGACAAATTCCGGCGCCAGGCTACGCGTTCGGCCTCGAAGGTGTGCTGGCCCGGCGCAGTGGCGACTTGCGCGGATTGCTCACCGGCTTGGATGATGTGGAATGGAATCCGGCCATGGACCAGTTTTTACCCGTGAATTTCCGCGCAGGGGCGCCGAAGGGTAAAGCCCGCTGCCGCGAGGCGCTGCGCCAGGGCTTGGGCCTTTTCCCGACCACACGCGATGGCGCGCTTATCGCCGCACCGCTTCCGCTCATGGCCTCACTCGGCTTGGGTGACCCACGCGAATTGCTCCCGGACTTGCGGGACGACACCGTGCTAGTCCTGCTCGGGCGGGCCGCGCCGGGAGAACAGGAACCCTGGCGAACTTTAGCAGGCGCACGCCAAGGGCGGGTCATCTTGTTGGAAAATTATGAGCCGGGCGCGCTGCACCGGGCGCTGGGTGGAGCGGATTTTTATCTCGGCACTTCCCGCATCGAGCCTAGCCCCTTTCGCGCCCAGCGGGCCTTGCGCTACGGAGCGATACCCGTCATGCCTCGCACGGGCGGGCCGCAAGATGTGATTGTGGATGCCGACGAAAATCCTGACGCAGGCACGGGCTTGTTGTTTGAGCCGACGCTCGAAGGCTGGCGCGAGGGTCTGCGCCGCGCCCAGGATCTGCATGATAATGTGGAGCGAAGCGTGGCGGTGCGCGAGCGGGCGCTAGCCGTGGATTCGAGCTGGAAGAAACTCGCCCCGGCCTACGCGCAGCTTTACAAAGAATCGGCGTAAATCATTTCCCCATGGGGTTGAGGATAATGGGGGCGGAAGTTCCCGACGAGGCGAAGTGATTTTGTTGCAACACCGCGCCCGTAAATAAATTGGTGGGAGCGATGGCGTACCATGCGACATGGCCGTCGAGAAAAGCGATATGCCCGCCCGCGCCGCGCCACGGTGAATGGGGGTTCCATTGGCCGCTGGTGGTATCGAGCCCGTAAGTCCAGAGCAACGGAGTGGAACCGGGGGCGCTACCGGGCAGGCCGGAAACGAAGGCCCACGCTTTGGGGGAAGTGTTTTGGAAATCGGGTGCGCAGGCCGTGGCGTTGGCGGGGTCGCCGTCGGTCACTCGATCCGGCAAGTGTTTGCCTATTAACTGCGGGTCGGTGTCCACAAACCAAAGTGCGGCGGAATCCAGCCCCTGAAACTTGGCCAAACCCAGGGCTACGTCCTCAATACTATCCGCCGAATAGGCCGGGTGGGAAGTGTTGCCCAACTGGCTGCGCGGGACAAACCCGCGGCCATGGTCAGTCGTATATATCAAGTAACCTGCAGTAATGATATGGGCGTTTATTGAAGAGGCCGAGCGACGGCTGTCCTCCAGCATCACGCTCACGGCGCTGGCCATGATGGCCATGAGGATTCCTAAAATGCCGATAACCATGAGCAACTCGACGAGCGAAAATCCACGTGAGGAATTTAGCGCATTCGTGTCCAAGACCAACTCCCCTTGGAAATTGAGTCCGCGATGCAGACCAGCACGAGCGGCGGCATTCATGGGATGACCGCGAAGGGTATGATGCAACCTATCACCTTGCACGATGAATGCACCGACAAAAAAGCCCGGTTGCTTGCGCAACCGGGCTTTTTTGCAAATCAAGACATCCCCAATTGGGGACTTGATGCTACTGGCCGGACTGGCCAGTGGTGTTCACGACTTTGGCCGGGTGAGAGCCGAGGCTGTTAATGGCCTTGGCATAGTCAATCGACGGAGTGCCGGCGTCGCTATTTTGCTGGTAGGACACAAAGGAGATACCGCTACCGGCGGTGGAGAGGTTATCCGCCCAGGTGACGTGGCCGTCAAGGAAGGCGATGTGGCCGCCGGTGCCGCCCCAAGGGGAGTTTTTCACCCATTTGCCGTCATGACCGAGACCATAGGTCCAGAGGACGGGGGTGGTGCTGGCATTGGCGTTGGTCGAAAGACCAATGACAAACGCCCAAGACTTGGGCGAAACCTTGGCAAAGTCCGCAGCCACGGTGGTGGCGGCATCCGGGTCGCCCGTGATGACGGACTTCGGCAGGGTGACGCCGTTCAAGGCTTCGTCTTGTTTAACGTACCAAAGGGAGGCGTCATTGAGCTGGTTAAACTTGGCCAGAATGAAGGCCACGTCCTCAATGTCGGTGGCAACACCGGCCGCGGGACCGCCGGTGCCCATGTCGGTCGTCTGGATGGTGCGCGGGTTGGCGCTACCGGTGGAATAAGAGATGTAGGTTTGCGCGATTTGGTGCGCATTGCTTTGCGCGGCGGATTTTTGCGCGACTTTAATCACGCCGCCAATGGTGGGAATCAGAATCGCGGCGAGAATGCCGATGATCGTGATCACCGTCAGGAGTTCAATCAGGGTGAAGCCCTTGCGGGCGGTGTTTTTGCGGATGCTCATGGAGTAAGAGGGTTTGAGGGTGTGGGCGGATTCGGAGAATTCACTCCACCCGGGGTGGTTTATGGGAAGCGATGAAACTAACCTATACCTTTGGATTTGAAAATTAAAGAGAATTCTTTATGTGAATTTAATCCTATTCTTGGGTCGTTATTGAGAGTCAAGACGGATTTGGGGAATCCGCTTAGTAAGGCAGGGGGAAACGACCGCATAATTCCAAAGCAATGGCCTTGGCCTGGGCAATCCGCGAGGCATCGGCGGGGCCGCCAAGCACGAGGTCAACCGCCTCGGCAATACGCAACATCTCCGGCTCACGCATGCCGCGGCTCGTCACTGCGGGGCTGCCGAGGCGAACGCCGCTGGCTTGGAAGGGACTGCGTGTCTCCCCGGGAATAGTGTTCTTGTTGGTGGTAATGTTGGCCTCGTCGAGCGCTTGTTGCGCGACTTTGCCGGTAAGGTCCGGGTGGCTGGGGCGCAGGTCAATCAGGAGCAGATGGTTGTCGGTGCCGTCAGAGGAAAGTTTGTAACCGCGTTTGACAAATGCCTCGGCCATGGCGGCGGCATTACGGCGCACTTGAATGGCGTAGTCGCGGAATTCCGGTTTGGCGGCCTCACGAAAGCATACTGCCTTGGCGGCGATGATGTGCATGAGGGGCCCACCCTGCCCGCCTGGGAATACGGCGGAATCAATTTTCTTTGCAAACGGCTCCTTGCACAAAATCAGGCCGCCGCGCGGGCCGCGCAGAGTTTTGTGCGTCGTGGTGGTGACGAAATCCGCGTGCGGAAACGGGTTTGGATGTTCGCCGGTGGCGACGAGGCCGGCGATGTGCGCGATGTCGGCCAGCATGAGCGCACCGACGCTGCGGGCAATTTCGCCCATTTTCGCAAAATCTATGATGCGCGGGTAGGCGGATGCGCCGACGGTGATCATCTTCGGGCGTTCGCGCTCGGCCTGGCGCGCGAGGTCGTCATAGTCGATGCGCCCGGTCTGCGGAGAGACGCCGTAGTGGGCGATTTTATAGAGTTTGCCGGAAAAATTGGCCGCGTTGC
>DATHOB010000227.1:0-2234 GCA_035485355.1 Opitutales bacterium
CCACGCGCCCGCGCTCGACCCGTGGAAGGAAACAATCCTGAATTATTATTATCAAGGCCGCACACTGCGGACCATTCCCATCGACGAGGTTTTGCTGAATTGGGACACCTCCTTCAACCACGGCGCGGCGTTTAAAGACAAGTATGTGTTCATTGGCGCCACTGCGCCCACTCGCTTCAAGGATTTTTTTGCGACACCGTGGGGCGACATGCCCGGAGTGGAAGTCCAGGCGACAGCGTTTGAAAACTTGGTCAAAGACGAATGGCTGCGGCCTGCGCCCTATTGGGTTACGCCCGCAGTGGCGGTGTTTTTTGGCCTGCTGGCGCTGCTGGTCTCGTTGCGCATTCATTCGGTCATCGGCAAAATCGCACTGCTGCTCGCCAGCGGAGTGGTTTTTGCTTTCTTCACCCAATGGCTGTTTACCGCGCATTTGCTGATTGTGCCGGTCGGGGGCGCGTTGCTGGGCCTCGTCGGCAGCGGCAGCTTCGGCACGGTGTACGACTTTGTGCTCGAACGTTACGAGCGCCGCCGGATGCTCGGCGTGTTCGAGTCCATGGTCTCGCCGGGCGTCGCCAACCTTGTGCTCAGCAACCGCGAGGATTTCGAGCAGCGTCTCGGCGGCCAGCGCAAGGATGTCGTCATTCTCTTTAGCGATATTCGCGGTTTTACCACCTGGAGCGAGAAAGTTGGCCCCGACGCCCTCGTGACCCAGCTTAATGAGTATTTCTTCGGCATGGTCGAAGTCATCCAGCAGGAGGGCGGCACGGTGCAAAAATACATTGGCGACGCCTTGATGGCTGCGTGGGGCGACGTGCGCGAGCAACCGCTGGAACAATGCGCCATCCAAGCAATGCGTGGAGCGTGGCGCATGATTGGCGAGTTGGAAAAGCTGAATAAAGGGTGGATTGGCAGGGAAAAACGCGAGCAATTGGGCTTTGGCATGGGCATCAACCTCGGCGAGGGCGTCGTCGGCCGCATCGGCCACCCGCGCCGCCAGGAATTTACCGTCATGGGCGATGCGGTGAACCTGGCCGCCCGGCTGGAAAGCGCGACCAAACAATATCACCAGACCATTCTCGTCGGCGAACACATCTACATCCACGCGCAAGCGGAGTTTGATTTTCGTCTGGCCGACAAGATGCAAGTCAAGGGCAAGACCGTCGCCGTTCCCGTTTACGCGCCGCTCGGGCCCAAAGGCGCCACGCTGCCGCCCGGGCTGGCGGAGTATAACGCCGCGATCGAAAAATATTATGCCCGTGATTTTGCCGGGGCGGAAACGCTGTTTCACGCGGCCAATGTCAAAATGGGCGGCGCAGATTACTTGTGTGAGAACTTCTCCTCGCGTTGCCGGCATTTTATCGCCGAGCCTCCGCCGGCCAATTGGGATGGCGGTTGGACGCTGAAGGACAAATAACTCACCGGTTTCCAATCTCGCGCCCAAACTGCAAAATATATCCCGTGTTGTCGCGGATGGCGAATTCCCGCATGCCGTAGGGAAAGTCCTCGATGGGATATACCACCGTGGCTTGGTCTTTCAACTGGTTCCAGAGCGCGTCTACCTCATCCACCCGGAAATAAAATGAGCCGGTGAATTGCAACGGGTCATGGGGTTCATGCGCATTGGGCAGGGAGAACATGATTTCGACTTTATCCCGTTTCATGCACGCCCAGCCTTCGACTTGTTTGACGCATTCAAAGCCCAGCACCTCGCGATAGAACTGCACGGCCTGCGCGATGTCCTTGACCCAGAGCATGGGCGTCAAGCCGGTGAATTTCATGGCGGGTGAAAAACGGAATTAAAACAAATCCGCGTCCGTCACCGCGCCCAGGGAGGCGGTGGAGACAAGCTTGGCGTATTTGGCCAGCACCCCGCGCGTTTCCCGGGGCTTCGGCTTTTTCCACGTCCGCAAGCGGGCCTTCAACTCTTTGGCCGGGATATCCAAGGTGATTTCGTTTTTGTCGGCGTCGATGGTGATGGGGTCGCCTTTCTTGACCACGGCTAGCGGGCCACCCACCGCAGCCTCGGGGGTGATGTGGCCGACCACGAAGCCGTGGCTGCCACCCGAGAAACGTCCGTCGGTGATGAGCGCCACTTCTTTGCCGAGGCCCTTGCCCATGACGGCGGAAGTCGGAGCGAGCATTTCGCGCATGCCGGGGCCACCCACGGGACCTTCATTGCGGATGACAATGACATGCCCGGCCTTGACGTGGCCATCGAGGATGCCTTGCAGCGC
>DATHOB010000228.1:0-4436 GCA_035485355.1 Opitutales bacterium
TGATATTTTCTCGTGCGGTTGTCCCTGTCAGGCATCCGTAAAAGTTAAATTTTGGCCGAACTTCGCTCATGAGCTCCGCTCCGCCCCCGACCAGTGAAAGCCCCGCACGCGCGGCGGCACCGGCGGCGCGCATATTGATCGTGGAGGATGATCCCAGTTCGGCATTCATCCTGCAAAAAATAATTGCACGCGGTCATTATGATATCACCGGCCTGGCCTCTTCCGGCGCGCAGGCGTGCCAGTTGGTGCGGGACAAACGACCGGATCTCCTGTTGATGGACATCAATATCTCCGGGGATATGGACGGGATTGAAACCGCCGAAAAAATCCTCCGTGAGCATGATCTTCCGTTAATTTACCTCACCGCCTTTTCCGACCAGGGCACAATCGACCGCGCGCGCCGCACCCGGCCATTTGCATACCTGCTGAAACCTTACCGCGAAAAGGAAGTCATCATCACCATTGAGATGGCGTTGTACAAATCGCGGCTGGATCGGGTAGGTAAGGCGACCGAGCAGCGACTGGCGGCAACTTTGGGCGCATTGCAGGATTATGTTTTGACCACGGATTCCACCGGCTTGTTGACTTATCTCAACCCCGCCGCCGAGCATGTGCTGGGCCGCACGGCCAAGGAATGCGTCGGCCGCCCACTTGCGGAGTTGCTCGATTTACGGGAACGGGAAACGCACACCAAATTGCCAGAGATTGCCGAGCGCATACTCCAAGCGGGCTTTCACACCGAGCCGACCCACCCGTTGGCGCTGGCGAGTGCCGAGGGCGAAACCGTGCTCGTGCAAGTGCAGACCAATGCGCTGGCCGAACCGGATGGAACGGCCATGGGCCGGGTGGTCATCCTGCGCGATGTGACCCAGCTCGACCAGTTGGAAGAAAACATCCGCCGGGCACAAAAGCTCGAAGCTGTGGGCCGCCTCGCCGGGGGCATTTCCCATGATTTCAACAATCTGTTGGCCATCATCAATTCGTACGCCGATTTGCTGCTGCTCAAAGGCAAATCGGGCGACCCGCTGGAAAAGTATTACCGCAACATCCGCGCGGCCGGCCAGCGGGGTGCCGACCTCGTGGCCCGGATGATGACCTTCAGCCGCCGCGTGTCCTCGCCATCGCAAGTCGTCAATCCCGCGGATGTCGTGCGCGAAGTGGAGAAAATGATGCGCCCCGTCATCCGCGAAGACATCGAGTTGATCGTGGACGCACCACCCGGCCTGCCCCAGTTGTACACCGATGCCGGCCAAATCGAACAAGTGTTGGTGAACCTTTGCCTCAATGCGCGGGATGCCATTGCCGATGCCGGCCGAATCACTATCAGTCTGGCTGAGCACAAATTCGATTCGCTGGAAGCCGCCCGCCGCGGTTTGCACGGGCCCGGTTCGTATATATTGCTCAGTGTGGCCGACACCGGCTGCGGCATCCCGCTGGAAATTCGGGAAAAAATCTTTGAGCCGTTTTTCACCACCAAGGAAGTCGGCAAAGGCAGCGGGCTCGGGCTGGCGATGGTGTATAGCCTCGTCAAACAAAACCGCGGACGCATCGACGTGACCAGCGAGTTGGACAAAGGCACCGTGTTCACCATCACCCTACCCGCGCTGATTGCGAAGCCCGTTACGACCGTGGTACGGGAAGACGGGCCACGCAACACCCCGGGGGGCAGCGAACGCGTCTTGCTGGTGGAAGACGACCCGAATTTTTCCGATTGCATCAAGAACCTGCTCGACATGCATGGTTACACCACCATTGCCGCGGGCAATGGCGAGGAAGCGTTGGAAATCTTCCGCGCCAATCATGGCAATTTTGACCTACTGATGACAGACATCGTGTTGCCCAAGTTATCGGGCCACGCGTTGGTCGGGCACTTGCGCACACAGCGCCCCGGCTTGCGCGTGCTCTACATGTCCGGCTACGAAGCCCTCGGCGGCGTGGATAAGGACGACCCGAACACCGACCGTTTGCAAAAGCCTTTTTCACTCAACACCCTGCTGGAACGCGTGCGACGCCTGCTCGATGGCCAAGCCAAAACCAAGAGCGCCGAACTGGTGGAATTGGATGTTACGGACAATTTGAAGGAGATTCCGCAACCGGCTGGCGTGTCGAGTACGGTTTCCAAACCCTAAATGAGAGTGCATCACTTGCGTGAAATTTATCCCGCTAGCAAACCACAACGCGCGAGGTCGGCGTCCGGGTTCGGATCGCGGCCGAGAAAATCGTGGAAGAGCTGCTCGGGGGGCGCGCCATTGCCGCGGGCTAGGATTTTCCGACGGAAATCGCGGCCAGTGGCGGGATTGAGGACGCCTTCTTTTTGAAAGCGGGTGAAGGCATCCGCTTCGAGCACCTCCGCCCATTTGTAGGAGTAATAACCCGCAGCGTACCCCACCGGTTCGGAAAAAACGTGGGTGAAACGCACCGCGAACGTCGGCGGTTCGGTGCGGTAATGCGGCAGGTATGCCGCCAACCGCGCGTGCAGCCACGCTTCCAGTGCCGGGGCCACTGCGGGCAGTTCCGCCGCATGGAGATGCAGGTCGAGGTCAAGCTTGCTGAAGGCCAGCAATCGCATCATTGCGCTCGCCGCCATAAATTTTCGCGTGGCCAGCATTTTTTGGAAAAGCTCCTCCGCAATGGGCTGGCCCGTTGCGTAATGGCGCGCGACGAAGTCCAGCCCCGCGCGCTCCCACACCCAATTTTCCATGATCTGCGAAGGCAGCTCGACAAAATCCCACGCCACGCGCACGCCGTTGAGCGATTTCACCTCCACCTCGCCAAACAAATGGTGCAGCAAATGGCCGAATTCGTGAAAGATGGTGGTCACCTCGTCATGCGTGAGCAAGGCCGGGCGGCCGGGGATGGGCGCAGTGAGGTTCCCGGCGATGATGCCCAGATGCGGCGCGAATTTACCGCCCGGGCGCGGGCCGCCCGTTTCGAAAAAGTTCATCCACGCGCCGCCGCGTTTGCTTTCGCGCGGATGCCAGTCGGCGAAAAACGAGACCAAGTGCCGACCATCCGCGTCGTGTAGTTCATAAAACTTTACCTCCGGGTGCCAGACCTCGACCGCCCCGGGGGGTGGCTCTTGATCAGAACCCGGCTCGAAATAGACCGTGGGTTTCTCGGTGAGGCGAACGTCGAACAAAGTTTCGACGAGACGGAACAACCCGCTCAACACTCCTTCAATGGGAAAATAAGGCCGGAGTTGCTCTTCATCAAAATCAAGCTCGGTCTGGCGGCGCTGTTCGACCCAATACGCGGCCTCCCATGGCTCCAGCGGTCCAACGGGTTGCCCCGTGCGCATGGCCTTGAATTTTTCCAGTTCCCCCTGTTCGCGGGAGAAAACCGTGGTGAGTTTGGTGTGTAAATTTTCGATGAAGGCCAGCGCGGACTCCCCGCTTTTGGCCATACGCCGATGCAGCACCAAATCCGCAAATTGCGGGCGGCCCAGCAACCGCGCTTTGGCCTGGCGCAACGCCAGGATTTGCGGGATGAGGCTGGTGTTATCGTGCGGCGCAGTGCGCCCCAGGCTCATGCTCGCCTGCCACACTTCGCGGCGCAGGGCGTCGTCCTGCGCGTATTTCATCAAAGGAATGTACGAGGGCGCGTGGAGGGTGAACCGCCAGCCGGGCGCATTACCCGCGGCGGGATTTTTTTGCAGGTAACTTTGCCGGGCGGCCGCGCGCGCGCTTTCGGGCAAACCGGCCAAACGCGCCTCGGCGGTAATGGTCAAATCCCAGGCGTTGGTGGCATCGAGGACGTTTTCGCCAAATTTTTGCGTGATGGAGGAAATTTCCGTGTTTAGTCGCTCCAATTCCGTTTTCTCCGCTTGGACCAGACCCGCGCCGGAATCGCGAAAATCTTCCAAAGTTTCCTCGAGAAAACGGCGGCGCGCACCAGTCAGCGCGCGGGCTTCCGGCGTGGTCGCATAGGCTTGGACGATTTTCCAGAGGCCGTCATGGAGATAAATGCGGGTATAAAAATCCGTCACCTTCGGCAGCATGGCATTGTAGGCGTTGCGGAGCGCGGGGGCGTTACAAACGGAGTCGAGGTGCTGGACGCGCGTCCAGGCGCGGTCGAGTGTGGCGGCGGCCTCGTCGAAAGCGCCGAGCATGCTTGCGTAGGAAACACCCGCCGGGTCTTGCGCGGCAATGGCGTCAAATTTGGCCTGGGCATCGGCGAGCGCGGCGGAAATGTCCGGCTCAATACGGTCGGCGGTGAGGCGGCTCCAAGCCGGGGCAAATGCAGGGGAAAGGAAGGACATGGGGAAAGTGAAATGTAAAAGGAATCGGACAAAAGGCAAAAGTAATTCAGGTCGCACAGTTGACGAGAGGCGAATCGGCGCTTATTAAAAAGCAACCACCCCACCCCTATGAAAATGCCCCCTTGCCGTTCACTGATTTACTTTTTATCCGCTCTGGCTTTGGCGCCGTTTGCTGCCG
>DATHOB010000229.1:0-8980 GCA_035485355.1 Opitutales bacterium
GCATCTTCCGCCCGGCTTGGAAATGGGATCGCGCATGATCAAGCGTGAACTAAAATGCCTGACGGGGTTGCGCTTTCTTCTGGCGTTTTGGGTGGTGGCGGTTCATGCCACTTCCTGGTCGGGGATTTTTCTGTTGGGTAGGTTGATGGTGATCCCAATTCTAAAGGGCGTCACCTCCGGCTATCTTGCAGTGTCAGGGTTTTTTGTCCTCTCTGGGTTCATATTGGCGTATAATTATCACGACCGCCTGGAAACCCGGGAACAACGGCGCTATTTTTGGTGGGCGCGGGTGGCGCGAATTTATCCGGTATATGTGTTCTCGTTGCTGGTCTGGCTCCCCTTCGCATTCCTGAACATTCACCGCGGCTACGAATCGCTTGGGCGCAATATTGGCGCAGTCACGCTGGCCCTTCTGCTGGTGCAATCGTGGATTGCCCCGCTGGCCATGGTTTGGAACGGCCCGGCCTGGTCTTTGTCCGATGAGGCATTTTTTTACTCTGTGGCGCCCAGATTGACGGCCTACCTGCGGCAATTGAGTATCCGTAACTTGATCTGGATTATATTGGGGTGTGGAGTCGTGGCCTTGATGCTTACACTTTTTGCCAATTGGTATGTTTCCGGGGACGCATTGCTGATGCCGAATTATGCCACCACCCAAGGATGGGTCGCCGTCGGATTTGGCGTCACGCCCCTCATTCGATTCCCTGAATTTCTTGCCGGATATTGTGCGGGTTTGGTTTTTGTGCAAGCGCCGCACTCTTCACCAAAACTCAGTGGGGGCGTTTGCATCGTCGCCGGCGCGGCCATCATTGCCGTAGCCGACATATTGCCCACGGACACACGGTACGTGAGTTGCGCAACTTTATTGTTTGTGCCCCTTATTTACTTCCTTGCCACTGCGCCGAAGTGGCTGGAAAATCTGTTGGGAAATCCAGTCGCGGAATTTTTGGGAGAGATTTCATACGCGCTTTACCTGTTACATATGCCCATCGCGACCGGACTTAAGGAATTGTTCGGAAAAACCGCGCTTTGGGAAAAAAAGCCGTTGGAAATGTTTGTCGTTTATATGCTGGTGGCTGTGCTCGCGGCTTCATTGGTGCATCTCGCCATTGAACGACCGCTGCGGAAAGTGATCATGGGGCGGAAAGCCTCATCCTTTATAAAAGTGACGAATTCGCCATCCACCCCTTCAAGTTTTTCGGCCTAATGATTCGCTTTGCCGTACAGTGGCCGGAAGACCCGATGATGCATCGCCCACCGGAGGGCGACTTCAACGGGGCGCGGCAGGAGTTTGTGCGTCAATTCAAGCCGGTGCTGTTCATGCCGCAGTTCAAATGGCGGTTCACGCGGGCCCGAAATCATTTGAAGCTGCTTGCACAACAATGGTTCATCAACCCGGAGGAATTCGACCATGCATTCAGCGTGGGCGAGCTGAATCGGAAGGCGGATGTGCTCATCCACTTCGGCCAGTGCCCGCCGCTGGAGTTTCCCAAACTGGAATCGCCGCGGGGATTCCGCGGACTGAAGGTCTGGCATGTGTTTGAATACGTGTTCAATGCCGGGGCCGTCAACCGGATGCTGGAGCAAGGCGGGGTGGACTATGTGCTGGGCTATACTGATCACGGGAAATATTGCCCGTTTTTCCAAAAACATTATCCGCGATTTATCGATAAAGTCATCCCCTACCCGTTCGGGACCTCACCTCGCTTTCTGGTGGATGCGCCATGGAGTCAGCGCAAACAGAAGGTCATCGCACTGGGGGCGGTAAACCTGGTGAACGAGCCGGACGCCAAGGAATCACTACGGGAATACGCGGCGTTTTATGCCAACGTGAAATTCACCCATCAATGGCGGCGGATGCTCGTCGAACACGAGTCAGAATTGGCGGGGGTGATGGATTCCCAACTGCCCCATTTTCCCGAAACGAAGAATCCCCGCTACGACGCCGTTCAGATGATGACCGGCTACGCGCTGTTTGCCAACGATGAGGGATTGCTCGCGTTTCCTCCGGCGCGAACCTACGAGGGCCCGGCGGCGGGCGCGGCCATGATTGCTTCCGACCATGGAAGTTACGGCGATTTGGGATTTCGGGACGGGGTAAATTGCGTGATGCACCGGAAACACGACATCGCGGATTTTCGCGCCAAGACGGAATACTTGCTACAACGACCGGAAGATTTGCGTCGGGTGGCCGAAGCAGGACAGAAATTGGTCCGCACCCACTACACGCACACAGCGGTGGCCAAACGGCTGAAGGCGCAATTGGAAACAATTGCGCAGACCGGCAAAAAGCCCGATACTCGGTTGCCGGAAAATTCGATTCCGAGGTGATTCCATGCAATTTCTCGCTCATCGCGGATTTTGGGAGCAGCCGGAGGAAAAAAACTCCCCGGCCGCCTTGCGGCGCGCGCTGGCAGGCGGCTACGGGGTGGAGACGGATTTTCGGGATTTTGACCGGCGGCTCGTGATCGCCCACGATCCCGCGGGGGCGGAGGCGCAGGCGGCGGCGGAATTTTTCGCGCTCTACGCGGAATTGAAATGCACCGCGCCGCTGGCCCTTAACATCAAGGCCGACGGGCTGCGGACGATGTTAAAAACGTTGTTGCAGACCCACGGCATTAAAAACTACTTTTGTTTCGATATGTCCGCCCCTGAAATGCTTTGCTACGCGCGCGAGGGGCTGCGCTTTTTCACCCGAGAGAGCGAGATCGAGCCAGCGCCCGCGCTGTATGCCGAGGCCGCCGGGGTGTGGGTGGATATTTTTCGCGGCGAGTGGGTGCAACCACACGATGTGGAGAAGCACCTTACCGCAGGCAAGCAGGTCGCGCTCGTTTCGCCGGAATTGCACAAACGCCCGCATTTGGAATTCTGGATCCGGCTGCGCGACGCCGGGTTGGGCCGGCGCGACGGCGTGATGCTTTGCACCGACCACCCCCGCGCCGCGGAGGAATTTTTCCATGACTAAAATTCGCGCCATTGTTTTCGATATGGATGGGGTTCTCATCGATGCCAAAGACTGGCACTATGAGGCGCTGAACCGCGCGCTGAATTTATTTGGCTTTAACATCAGCCGCTACGACCATCTGGTGACGTTTGACGGGTTGCCGACGCGCAAAAAACTGGAAATGCTTTCGCGCGAGCAGCAATTGCCGCCGGAATTGCATCACTTTTTGAATGAATTGAAGCAATGCTACACGTTGGAAACCGTGCATGCGAAGTGCAAACCGCGGTTCCAGCACGAGTACGCGATGTCGCGCCTCAAAGCAGATGGGTACAAGCTCGCCGTGGCGTCGAATTCCGTGCGCCAAAGCGTCGAATTGATGATGGAAAAGAGCCAGTTGCTCCCCTATTTGGATGCGATTGTAAGCAATCAGGACGTGGTCAAGCCCAAACCCGCGCCGGATATTTACCGCAAGGCGGCGGAGATCATGGGCGTGAAAACCTCCGAATGCCTCGTGCTGGAGGACAACCCGAACGGCATCGCCTCCGCGCGCGCGGCGGGTTGTCCGCTGATGGTCGTCCATGAAACTTCCGATGTGACCTACGACCGCATCCTCACGGAAATCAAAAATTGCGCCAAACCCGCCAAATCATGAATGTCCTGCTCCTCATGGCCGGCCCGAGCGACAAGTTTCGCGAAGCGGGCCACACCTTTCCCAAAAATCTCGTCGAGATCGAGGGCCGTCCCATCATGCAACGTGTGCTGGAGAATGTGTTTCCGCTGATTGGCGCGAAAGACCGGTTGATTGTCGTGCTGAATCGCGAGGAGATCCAACGCTACCACACGGATTCGGTGGCGCGCTTGTTGGCACCCAAGGTCTGCGTTCGCGAAGCGCCGGGAAAAACCGCAGGCGCGGCGTGCTCGGCGCTGTTGGCGATTGAGCAAATTGACAACGACCAGCCACTGGTGATTTGCAATGGCGACCAGGTTATCCTCGCGGATTTACCGGCTGCGCTGGCCGATTTCAAAAAGCACGACCTCGACGGTGGAGTGATTGTGTTTGAAGACGTGCACCCCCGCTGGTCATTTGTAAAATGCAATGCAGAGGGCCTGGTGGTGGAAACGGCGGAAAAGCGGCCCATCAGTAAATTGGCCACGGCGGGCTTTTATTATTTCAAGCGCGGGCGCGATTTCGTGCGCGCCGCGGAACGGATGATCATCAAGGACTCGCAGGTGGACGGGTTGTTTTACGTCTGCCCGGCGTACAATGAGTTGCTGCTGGAAAACGCGCGCGTGGGCGTGCATATGATGCCGCGGCAAAATTATTTTTCCCTCGCGACGCCGCAAGGCGCGCAAATTTACACGGAGTTTTTGAAACAGAAAAAAAACTGATGCGCACGGCCAAGCTCCAGGAGATGACGAAAGGGTGGTTCGTCGGCGAATTCACCCCGACCTTGCATGCCACCCGCGACGTCGAAGTGGCGGTGAAGCACTACCACGCTGGGGATGCTGAAGGCGCGCACTACCATAAAATAGCGAGAGAGTTCACCGTAGTCGTCTCCGGCACAGTGCGGTTGAATGACAAAACCTATAACGCCGGGGACATCATTGTCATTGAACCGGGCGAGACGGCGGAGTTCGCCGCGGTGACGGATGCCGTAACTACCGTGGTAAAGATTCCCGGCGCACCCAACGACAAATACGTCGTATAATCATGCTGAATATTGTCATTCCCATGGCGGGCCGCGGCTCGCGCTTTGCCGACGCCGGCTTTGCCGACCCGAAGCCGCTAATTAAATTCGGCGGCAAACCGATGATTGCCTGGGTGGTGGAAAACATCCGCCCTTCCCGTCCGCATCGCTTCATTTTCATTTGCCTCAAGGAACATCTCGACCGTTATCCGCGCCTGCGGTTGCAATTGGCGGAAACTTGCCCGGGCTGTGTGATTGTGCCGGTGGAAAAAATCACCGAAGGAGCGGCCTGCACGGTGCTACTGGCCCGCGCCCACATTGACAATGACGACGCCTTGATGATCGCAAACAGCGACCAATACGTGGAACTGGCGATGGACGATTATCTCAAAACTCTCGACGTCAATCGCGCCGACGGATTGATCATGACGTTTTGGGCGGACCACCCCAAATGGTCGTATTGCCGCTTGCGGTCGGATGGAACGGTGTCAGAAGTCGTCGAGAAAAAAGTCATCAGCAACGAGGCGACCGTCGGGATTTATAATTTTGCGCGCGGACGGGACTTTGTGGCCGGGGCGGACACGATGATCGCGCGGGATTTGCGGGTGAATGGTGAATTTTATGTCGCGCCAGTTTACAACCTGCTGATTGAGCGCGGCGCCCGCATCATCACGGCGCGCATCGGGCGCGGTGCGGAGGGCATGCATGGCCTCGGCACACCGGAGGATTTGCAAAAGTTTCTGGCTACGTTTCACGTGACGATGGATTGAATGGCTGCATGAGCGCACCTGAAGTTTCGATTTGCCTGCCGGTTTTCAATTCCTCGGAAAGGATTGAGCGTTGCCTGCGCGCGGTGATCGCGCAGCATGGCCCCTCCCGGGAAATTCTGGTGGTGGACAATGCATCGACGGACGATACGGTGGTCAAGGCGCGGGCCATGTTGAGCGGCGTGGCCGGGGCCCGGGTGGTCGTCAATGACCGCAATATTGGCCGGATTGAAAACTGGAACCGCTGCCTCGAGATGGCCGAGGGTAATTACATCAAATTTGCGCTGGTGAACGACGTATTATTACCGGGAAGTGTCGCCATGCTTTTACAAGCGGCCAAGACCGAACCGAATGCAGTCATGATCTGTTCGTATCAACGTAATATGGATGCCATGCCGGAGTTCATTGAGCCGGTGTCCACGAACCCGAAAATGGAAATTTATGATTCCGCCGGTGCGCTGGGCCGCATGGCCCGGAATGGCAATGACACGGGCGCGCCAGGCGGCATGTTGATCCGCGCGGATGTGGTGCGGCGGGATTCGTTGCGTTTTCGAACGGACATACCCTTTTGGTCGGATTTTCATTTTGCCATCGAATTGGCGGAGCGGGGCAAGGTGGTCTATGTGGATGCCGCTTCATATTTGTTCGATTTGAGCGTGACCGGACGCTACGCGAACACGGGATTGAAAAATTATTACGGCGAGGGCGCCATCTGCGCGCGGGCGCTGGCCGCGCGGTTGCCCAAATTCGGCGTGGAAGGATGGAAGGGCTATGAATTTTTATACCGACAGTACACAGGGCAAGTGTGGAACTACCGGCAGCCAGCGCTGGGCTTGGGCGCAACCCGCCGGTTGTTTGCCGGAGCGGGTCCTTACCGGGCGCGCGCGGCGCGCTACGCTGTACGCCAGCGCGCCCGCATGCTGTGGGAGCGGAGTGTGCATTACGCCACACGCGCCGCGGCCAAGACCGGGCTGTATCGCTATTCGTGGGAGAAAAAATAAAGTTTGGCCGCAACTTCATGTCCCCGCCTTTAATTTCCGTGGTTTTGCCGGTGCACAATGCAGCCCGCTATGTGGCGGTAGCGGTGGAGAGCATTTTAGCCCAATCTTTCGGCGATTTTGAATTGCTGCTCATCAATGATGGCTCAACGGATGGCTCGCTGGATATTTTGCAAAACTACACCAGCGATGCCCGGGTGCGGTTGATCACCCAGGAACAATCAGGATTGGTGAAAGCCCTCAACCGAGGCTGGCGGGAGGCGCGGGGAAAATATATCGCCCGCATGGACGCGGACGATATTTCCCTTCTGCATCGATTTGCCCAACAAGTGAAATTTATGGAGGCGCATCCGGAGGTGGCAGTCCTGGGTGGTGCGGCGCAATGCATTGACGAGAACGGCCAGAAAATTGAAAAAGTATACCGCTATCCAATTGAAGATGCTGAAATTAAAGCGGCGTTGCGTACAAACTCCGTGTTGGTGCATCCAGCCACGATGATCCGCCGCGATGCGCTAGCCGAAGTGGGCGGATATCGCGCGGCGTTTGTGGATGCCGAAGACTACGATTTATGGCTGCGCTTGGGCGACCGGCATCGACTCGCGAACTTGCCTGATGTATTAATCAACTATCGGCTGCACTCCGGCCAGGTCACCGTGCGCAAATTATTTCAGCAATCACTCTCATGCTGGGGTGCGCAAGCCGCGGCAGAGTGTCGACAGCAAACAGGCCGCGACCCGGCGGACACAATGAAAATCATCGATATTCAGGCATTACGTGAATTGGGCTGGCCCATGGAAAAAATCGAAACGAAACTTTGTCAGGTGGCCGAAGGCAGTATTATGGGACAAACGATCGTCGAGCGAAAACCCAATGCCCAGGCCATAATTAAGGAAGCTTGGAACTTGCTGCGACGGCAAGGAACACGCGTTGGGCAGGCGCAACTGGCGTGGATGGTGGCGCGCTGGTTGCGGATACAAAAATGTTATGGGGAGAGTCTGCTTTGGGCGGTGCGAGCCTGCGTGGCTCAGCCGGGCTACTTATGGAAAGGCATCGGACGAGCGAGAGAAAAGCTAAGTGGTCGGATGAAAGCATCGCCCTCACAGGGAATTAAATAAGATTTCAGTGAATTAAAAATTCTGATGCGCATACTTTTTATTTCGTCGATGACTGGCCACCCATGGGGTGGCAGCGAGGAATTGTGGAGTCAGGCCGCACTGCGATTGCAGCAAGCGGGGCACACCATTTCCGCTTCGACAGATAAGACTCTCCCAGTGTCGCCGAAATTAACCACGTTGATCGAGCAAGGGATTGCCTTGCGATTGCGCGAACCGGCGCGAGGCGCATTACTCCGGGCTATAATACTGCGATTGACGGCAATACCGCAGAAAGATGCCGAGCAGGAATGGGTGCGAGTGCAAAAGCCGGACTTGGTGGTGGTTTCCATGGGCGCAATCAGTGACGGCGGCCATTGGCTGAAATACTGTCGCGTGGCGGGCCTTCCCTACGCGGTTATTTCGCAATCCAATTCCAATGCTTTGTGGTTGAACGACGGCTATGCCGAGGAATTGGCTGAACTGTACCGGGGTGCCAAGGCGGTCTACTGCGTGGCCCGGCACAATTTAGAGCAATTGGAAAGGCAGCTGGGGACGGAATTGCCCAACGCGCAAGTAGTTTGGAATCCGAACAACGCTGCTGGTTTGGAAATGTTACCATGGCCACCTCCCAAGGAAAGATTGCAACTGGCGTGCGTCGCCCGTCTAGAACTTGAGGCCAAAGGACAGGATATTTTGCTTCAATCTCTTGCCCGCCCCGAATGGCGCGCCCGGCCGGTGGACTTGAATCTTTACGGCTCGGGACCCAATGAGAAAATTTTGCGCGCAATGGGCCAACGACTGAAACTCACCAACATCCATTTTCACGGGCATGTGGCCAATTTGACCAAAATATGGACCGCAAATCATATGCTGGTGCTTCCTTCGCGCAGTGAAGGCTTGCCGTTGACTTTAATTGAGGCGATGTCATGCGGGCGACCGGCGGTTGTAACGGACGTGGGTGGCAACGCGGAATTGTGCGTGGATGGTCAAACCGGGTTTGTTGCTTCCGCCGCTGCGGAAGCGCCCTTGGCGGAGGCACTTGAGCGAGCCTGGACGCGGCGCAACGAATGGGAGACCATGGGCAGGGCGGCACGCGCACGCGTTTTGCAAATTGTCCCGCGCGATCCCGTGGTGGATTTTGGCGAACTGGTCCTTAAATGCGTGAAGCCGGATTGAGGTTTTGCGCAGTGATATTTTTATACTGATTTGTTTATGCAAATTTCCGTATTAGTTTGCACCCACAATCCGCGCGCGGATTTCATGCAGCGCACCTTGGCCGCATTACGCGCGCAAACGCTTCTGCCCTACCAATGGGAATTGATTGTGATCGACAACGCGAGCCAATGGCCGGTCGCGAGAGAATTCGATTTTTCCTGGCATCCACACGCGCGAGTAGTCGTCGAATCGACGCTGGGGTTGACTCCGGCACGGCTTCGCGCCATCCGCGAGGCAACCGCGGAGCTGCTCGTCTTTGTGGATGACGACAATG